>JADJUF010000017.1 GCA_016717005.1 Myxococcales bacterium
TCCGCGACGTCGCCTACCAGCGCCTGGCGCCGCGCGCGATCGCCGGACCGCGCACGCCGCGGTGGCGCGTGGCTCGGCGCGCTCGACGGCGGCGTCACGCCGCTGCCGTCGACGGTGGCGGCCCGGGCCGGCACCGATCCCGAGCTCCTGTGGGGCGCTGGCTCACCACCGCGAGCTCGCGCGACGATCCGGGCGCGGCGCAGGCGTGACGCGCCGCGAGGCCTGCGCGCTCGAGCTGTTCGCCTACCACCAGGCCCACGCGGCGCTGCGCCGCGCGTGGGACCTGTCGGCCGGGACCGGCGACGCCGAGCTGGCCGAGCGCCCCGGCGAGGCCACGTTCGAGGCCGACACCCCCGACGCGGCCGACGACGCCTACGCCGCGGCGGTCGCCCGCACGTCGTCCACCGACGACGTCGCCCAGGTCCGCCTCGCGTACCGCCGCGGCCAGGTGGCCAGCGCCCGCGCCGCCGATCACGCCGCGGCGATCGCGCACTACCAGCGCGGGCTGGCGCTGGTGGCGCCCGGCGGTGAGCTCACGCCCGAGGCCCGCGCCGTCCGCGCCAGGCGGCGCTCCTGTTCGGCTCGCTCGGCTGGGTCCGATCGTTACCAGCTCGGCGCCGACGGGCCCGCGGCCCTGGCGCTGTGCGAGGCGCGCTGGTCGAGCTGCTCGACGGCACGCCCCATCGCCGCGAGCTGGCCTACGCGCTGTTCGCGCCTCGGCGGCGCGCACATGCGCGCCGGCGCTGGGCGGACCAGCGCTGCTGGCACGAGCGCACGCTCGCGCTCGCGCTCGAGCTAGGCGATCTGTCGGCCCAGGCCAACGCCCACGTTAACCTCGGCGTCGTGCTCGCCAACCTCGGCGAGCTGACCGCCGCGGTCGCGCACACCGAGCGCGCGGTGGCGCTGTGCCAGCGCACCGGCGCCCGCCCGACCATCGGCCTGGCGCTGTCGAACCTCGGCGGTTACCTGCTCGAGCTGGGCGACCTCGACCGCGCCAGCGCGCGGCTGGCCGAGGGCATCCGCCTGCTCGACAGCGTCGGCCAGCGTCGGGTGCTGCCCGAGTCATCCAGCACGAGGCCCGGATCGCCGCCCGCCGCGGCGACCGCTGATCTGGCCCGGGCGGCGATCGCGCGTTCTCGATCGCGCTGGCCCGGGCCAGCGACACGGCCGACGTCGCGGTCGGCCTGCGGATCACCGCGCAGCTCGAGGCCCGCGCCGGCGCCGCCGACGAGGCCGCGGCGCTCCTGGCCGAGGCGACCCGCCTCACCGCCGCCGCCGACCCGTTCGAGCACGCGCGCCTCGCCGCCGCGGCCGCGCGCCTGCACGATCGGGCCGGGCGGGTCGAGGCCGCGGCAGCGGCCGGGCCGAGGCCCGCGCGGTGTTCACGCGGCTCGGCGCCGTCGTCGATCTGGCCGCGCTCGACGATCGACGAATCCGCTGACCGCGTCGTCGGCGCGGGGGGGGCGCGGTCGTGGGTGGCCGTCGTGCGGCGATCGTGTGGGCGTCGGGTCCTGCGGCGATCGGTCGCTGCGACCAATGGCCCGTGCGCTCGATCCGGTGTCGCGGGCGCGGCGGGCTACCGTGGCCGCGCACCACCGGAGGTCGAGCGCAGATGGATCCGATCGCGACCTTGATGAACGAGGCACCGGACGATCGAGCGCGTGCTCGACGCGCTCGACGCCTGGACCGCGCGGGTCGTCGACGACCGCGCCGACGACCGCCCGGCGCTCGCGCGCTACGCCCGGTTCCTGCGCGAGTTCGCCGACGCGCCACCACGGCAAGGAGGAGGACCTGCTGTTCGAGGCGATGGTCGAGCACGGCTTCTCGCGCGAGCAGGGTCCGCTCGCGGTCATGCTCCACGAGCACGGCTCGGCCGGGCGCTGACCGCGACGTTGGGCAGCTCGCGGCCCAGCTCGGGCCCTGGACCGACAGCGATCGCGCCGAGCTCGAGCGGGCAGCTAGCGGCTACGGCGAGCTCTTGCGCCAGACATCGACAAGGAGGATCAGGTGCTCTACCCGATGGCCCAGGCCCGGCTGCCGGACGCGATCCTGCCGGCCGGCCTGGCCCAGCGGTTCGCCGAGGTCGACCCGCCCGGCCCCGACGAGCTCGATGAGCTCGCCGCGGCGCTGGCCGACGGGGCCGGTGAGGCGTTGCCGGATCGGGGCTGACCGTGGCACAGTGTGCCCATGTCTGATCAAGCGCTGCGGGCGATGCTCGCGAAGGCGGTCGAGCACCTGCGGGCCTCGACCGATCTCACCACCGACGAGGTCATCGGCCTGGCGGCCCTGCCCGAGCTGCTGCGGACGCCCGACGTGTGCTTCTCGCTCCGGCGTCCTCGAGGGCGCGGCCACGGCGCTGCGCCTGACGCGCCGCGAGATGCTCGAGGAGTCGATCTGCTGACCGCGCCGCGCCGCCCGGAGTGACGGTCGCACTCCCTCAGGGCGCGGCGTCGCGGCAGCAGCAGGCCGATCTCGTAGAAGCGAAAGCTGTCGCCGTGGACCAGGACGCTGCCCTGGCAGGTGCGCGCCTCGGCCCAGTACCGACCCTTGAGGTTGCCGTGGAACTGCGGCGCGCCGCCGTCGCGGCGCCGGGTCCACTCCTCGACGTTGCCGACCAGGTCCAACGCGCCGGCGGCGCCGACGCAGCCCGCGCGCGTCCGCCGCCGGCGCCTGGTACAGGGGCCAGGACGTGATCGGCCGCGGCCCGCGGCGGTCGGGGACACCGAGCGCGCGGCGTCGAGCAGCTCGGCCAGCGAGCCGACCGCGGGGCTCGAGACCGACGCCGGCCAGCCGTTGAGCAGCGTCTGCGTATACGTCCGCCAGGTCGCGTCGTCGTTGCAGCGCCCGGGCTCCCGGACGTCGCCGTAAGGATACGCGCGCCGTTGGCGCCCGCGCACGCCGTCAGCCACTCGTCGTCGAAGCACAGCCGGCGATCGCGGGCGGCGCACCAGGCCTCGGCCTGATCGAACGAGTACATGACCAGCGGCGGCGCGCCGGCGGTGTTGGGCGTCCTCGAACCGATCCATGCACGCGGCGCCGACCTCCACCATGTCGAGCGGGCACGGGCCGGCGTCGAGGTCGCGTCGAGGCCGGCGTCGAGAGGCGCGCCGGCACCGCCGCCGCACCCGGCCGCGGCGACGATCAGCGCCACGACCGTGGTCCTCCGCATCGCGCGACGATACGCCCGAAAGCGCGCGGGCGCGGGCGATCCAGTGGACGCCGGCGGTCGGCCGCGCAACCATCGGCGCATGAGCACGTTCGCTCGGGCCGCGCTCGCAGCCTTGATCCCGACCGCGTGTGGCAGGGCGACGTGCCCGCGCCCGTCCCGCCACCGATGGCGCCGAGCGATCCGCCGGCGCTGGCCGCCGCGCGGGCGCCGACGATCCGCCGCGCGCCGTCCCGGACGCCCCTGCCGTCGCTCCAGCGCCGTCCGAGCGGGTCGCGGCCCCATCGCCGCCGCCGCCGTCAACACCGCCGCCGCCCGCGCGAGGCGCCGCGGCCACGCGCGAGCCTCGAAGACGAGGCCGAGCGGTTCGCGGCGCTGCTCACGGCCGACAGTGACAGCGCGGTAGCCGGCGCCATGGCGCGAGCCCGGCCCGGCGGCGATCTCGCGGATCTCGCGGAGCAGATCGATCACGGCGGCGCCGTCGTCCGGGCCGGCGGTATCCACGGTGACCTGGGTCCCGGTGGCGTGGGGACAGCCGCCGACCCCGTGGCGACGCCGCCCGGGCGCATCGCGCTGGCCGGCGGCCGCGCCGCCGACGCCACGTCGCTCGACGTCGACGGAGGTCAAGCGCAAGGTCATGGGGTCTACATGGCCGGGATCAAGCGCTGCTACAAGGGCGCCCTCAAGACCGACCCCACCCTGCGCGGTCAGCTCGCGCTCGGGTTCACGGTCACCGAGCACGGCCGCGTGACCGCGCCGACGGCGACCGGCCCGTCCGACGAGGTCGGCACCTGCGTCGCAGCGCAGCTGCGCACCTGGCTGTTCCCGGTGCCCAAGGACGACGACGGCGAGCCCACCAGCGCCTCGTTCACGCTCGAGCTCCAGCTCGCGCCGGGGTGATCACCGCCGCGGGGCCGCGATCAGCCGCGCGTACTCGTCGGCGACGCGGGTCCAGACGTCGGTCATGCGGAACGCGCGCAGCACGTGGGCGCGGGCGGCGGCGGAGGCGGGCGCGGCGCGCGGGCTCGGCCAGGTCGCGATCGATCGCGGCGGTCAGCGCCGCGACGTCGCCGGGCGCGACCAGCGAGCCGGTCACGTCGTCGGTGACGACGTCGACGCAGCCGGGGATGCGCGTGGCGATCGTGGCGACGCCCATGGCCGCGGCCTCGAGCAGGACGTTGGCGAGGCCCTCGCGGTGCGACGGCAGCACGAGCACGTCGGCGGCGGCGTAGATCGGCCCCACCTCGCGTCGATCGCCGAGCAGGTGGATCGACGCGTCGCCGGCGAGCTGCGCCCGCGCGGCGGCGGTGATCGGATCGGTGGGGTCGTCAGGCCGACCACGAGCAGGTGGGCGCCGCGCGTGGCCCGCCCGGCCCAGGCCGCCGCCAGCTCGCCGACGCCCTTGTCCCGGGACAGCCGCCCGACGAACGCGACCACCGACGCCGTCGGCGCGACGCCGAGCTCGGCCCGCAGCGTCGCGCCCGCGGCGGCGTGCCGCGCCGGATCGAACACGTCGGGATCGACGCCGTTGCCCGAGCCCGGCCCGAGGACGACCGCCCGCGCCACGGGCACCACCCCCAGCTCGATGGCCCGGGTCCGCAGGCTCGGGCTGACGCAGATCACCCGATCGGCGAGCTGGCAGGTGACGCGGTGGCCGGTCCACAGCGCCGCGCGCCGCAGCCCGCGGGTGGTCTCGAGCCGCAGGCCGCGCAGCGTGGACCCGCACCGGCACCAGGCCGCGGTCGCCGCCACCATGGCGACCAGGCCGGCCTTCGGCGTCGAGCCGTCGACCAGCGTCGGCCGCAGCCGCGCCAGCAGGCGGGTCATCGCCGCGACCGCGCGCAGGTCGCCCCCCGGCGCCAGGTCGCGCTCGATGGCGATGGTGTGGTGGGTCGCGCCCTCGGCGGCGGCCAGGGCCCCGGCGGGCTCGCCGGCGCCGGTCACCAGGTGGACGTCGAAGCCGCGCTGGCGCAGGTAGGCGAGCTGGCCCCGCACCAGCAGCGCGCTGCGCGGGTCGGTCAGCGCCAGCACGATGCGCGCCATCGAACTGTCACCCTAGCACCGGTGCGGGGGGCGGCGTGCGCGACTATGCTGACGGGTGCCCGTGCCGACCTCGCCATCCACCTCCGGAGTGTTCCGCATCGTCGACGGTGCGCCGCTCTCGTCGCCGGCGTCGCCGGCGTCGCCCGCCGCGCCCGAGCGCCCGACCCCGCGCGCGCGCAAGGCCGACGAGGGGGCCCGGACCCCGCCGCACCCGGGCATGACCGGGCCGGCGCCGACCGAGCTGACCGCGCCCGAGCTGCTGCTCAACCGCGAGCTGACCTACCTGAACTTCTGCTGGCGGGTGCTGGCCGAGGCCGACGACGACCGGGTGCCGCTGCTCGAGCGGCTGAAGTTCGTCGCGATCGTCGCCGCCAACATCGACGAGTTCTTCCAGAAGCGCATCGGCGGCCTCAAGCAGCAGGTCGGCGCCGGCTTCTCGGCGGTCACGCCCGACGGCCGCACGCCGGTGCAGCAGATCGCCGAGTGCCTGCAGCTCATCTCCGATCTCGAGGCGCGCAAGACCGTCATCCTCGATGACGTGATCACGCGCCTGGCCGCGGCCGGCGTCAGCATCACGTCGTGGAAGGACCTCGACGCCGACGAGCGCGCCCGGGTCCGCGCCTATTACCTCGACAACATCTTCCCGCTGGTCACGCCCCAGGCGATGGACCCGGCCCACCCGTTCCCGTTCGTCTCGAACCTGTCGCTCAACCTGCTGGTCACGCTGCACTACAAGGGGCGACCCCGAGCAGCTCCTGGCCCGGGTCAAGGTGCCGGTCGGCGCCGGCATCCCGCGGTTCCTGCGCATCGACGGCACCCGGTTCGTCCCGCTCGACGACGTCATGGTCGGGAACCTCGACCTGTTGTTCCCCGACATGGAGATCGCGAGCTGCGCGCGGTTCCGCGTGACCCGCAACGCGATCACCGAGCGCGAGGAGGGCGAGGGCCGACGACCTGCTCGAGCTGATCGAGATCGAGCTGCGCGAGCGCCGGTTCGCGCCGATCGTCCGGCTGCAGGTCGAGCAGACGATGACCGCGTTCCTGCGCGGCAAGCTCGCGGCCGAGCTCGGCCTCGACGAGCACCGCGACGTGTTCGAGGCCGAGGGCATGCTCGGCCAGCGCGACCTGATGGAGCTCGCGACCCTCGACGTGCCGGCGCTGCGCGACCCGCCGCACGCGCCGACCGCCCCGGTCGAGCTGCTGGGCGAGCGCAGCATCTTCCACACGATCCGCGACGCCGGCAGCGTGCTCGTGCACCACCCGTACGAGTCGTTCCAGCAGTCGGTCGAGCGGTTCCTCAAGGAGGCCGCGGCCGATCCCAAGGTCCGCGCGATCAAGGCGACGCTGTACCGCACGTCGCGCGACTCGCAGGTGATCAAGCACCTGATCGCCGCGGCGCTGGGCGGCAAGCAGGTCGCGGTCGTGCTCGAGCTCAAGGCCCGCTTCGACGAGGAGGCCAACATCCGCGCCGCGAACCGCATGGAGCGCGCCGGCATCCACGTCACCTACGGCGTGGTCGGGCTCAAGACCCACTGCAAGCTGGTGCTGGTCGTGCGCCAGGACTACGACGGGCTGCGCCGCTACGCCCACGTCGCCACCGGCAACTACCACGCCGGCACCGCGCGCCTGTACGCCGACTTCGGCCTGTTCACCTGCGACAAGGTCATCGGCGCCGACCTGACCGAGCTGTTCAACTACCTGACCACCGGGTTCCGGCCCCGCCGCAAGTACGGCAAGCTGCTGCCGGCGCCGAAGATCCTCAAGACCGCGCTGCTCGACAAGATCGAGCGCGAGATCAAGCACCAGGACAAGCGCGGGACCGGCCGGCTGCGGTGGAAGGTCAACGCGATCGAGGACGTCGACATCGTCCGCGCGCTGTACCGCGCGTCGCAGGCCGGCGTGAAGATCGACCTGATCGTGCGCGACACCTGCCGGCTGCGTCCCGGCATCCCGGGCGTGTCCGACAACATCCGGGTCGTCAGCGTCGTCGGGCGCTTCCTCGAGCACGCGCGGGTGCTGTACTTCCACAACCGCGGCAAGTCCGAGTACTACCTGGGCTCGGCCGACCTGATGCAGCGCAACCTCGAGCGCCGGGTCGAGGTGCTGGCGCCGATCGACGACGCGCGCCTGCAGGGCGAGGTGCGGCACTTCCTCGACTGCCAGCTCGACGACCAGCGCGGCGCCTGGGACATGCAGCCCGACGGCAGCTACGTGCAGCGCCGCGACCGCGACGGCGCGGCGCCCCACTCGCAGCAGCAGATGATCGACTACATCGACGGCCGCACCAAGGCCGCGACCCGGCTGCGCCGGCGCAAGGTCCAGGGCATCTCGCGCCGCAAGCTGCGCTGACGCGAGCGGGCCGGTCGCTTCGCGCTGACGTCGCGAGCGCGGTGATCGTGAGTCGTCGAAGGGCGTCCACGCCGCTGGTGGCGGTCAGTGAATGCCCGGGCCGTCCCCGGCGTCCGAGGTCCATGAGCACTCGTCCCGTCCTGCCGCGGCTCCCTCGTCGACCGCCACCACCGGCCCGGCCTCGGCGCGCGCCCAGCGAGCCGTCGGCGAGCCGGACGATCCCGATCCGCCCCGAGGACATCATCGAGGAGCTGGCGCGCTGACGGGCGGTCGAACGTCGCCCACGCAACCAGCGCGATCGCTGGTAGCGTGGCGGGATGGCGCGCGCAGCGATGGTCGCGATCGTGGTCGGCGCGTGCGGCGCGGGGGCCGGCCCGTCGCCGCGCGTGGAGAACCAGCCGATGCTCACGTCGACCTGCGCGCTCACGATCTCAACCCGGGCGGCGCGCTGGTCGTCAACGGCGTGGCGCTCCCCGACCTGGGCCTGCCGCGGATGCGCGCGGCGCTGGGCGAGCCCGATCGGATCGAGCGGGTGACCCACGCCGAGCGCTACGAGGAGTACGGCGCCGGCGACATGCCGTCGACCTCGGACCTGGTGCCGATCACCGACACGCACTACGTCTACGCTCGCCACGGGCTGGTGTTCGCGACCCAGCACGGCGCGTTCGCCGATGACGCGACCCCGGCGCTGGTGCGCGTGTTCTTCGCGCATCCGCGCGTGTTCGACAACATCGCGGCGCCGGCCGTGGTGCCGTCCGCGGGCGGTCACTGCGCGGTGACGATCAACGGGGTGCGGCTCGATCCCGAGGTCGACCTGCGCCCGGCGGGGGCGAGCTCCCGGACCGCGCGGGTCACGATCTTCGGGACCGGGTTCGGGCTCACGTCGATCGCGTCGGTGATCGACACGCTCTACACCAGCGCCGGCGCGCGCGCCGTGCACATCTTCCTCGACGGACCGGCGACCGGACGCGCGGCGTACCTCGAGGTCAGGTAGCGCCAGCGCCGCCGGGTGAGATCGATCACGTCATGCGGGCCAGTACTGCTCGAGCCAGCGGCGCGCGGTAGGGTCCGGACATGCGCGCACAGCTCGGGGCCCTCCTCCTCGTCGGCGCCGTCCTCGCCGGATGCGGCGACGGCGGCGACCCGACCGACCCGGTCGACGCCGACACCGCCCACGCCGGGTGCACGACCCTGTGCCAGCAGCGCGCCGATTGCGCCGGCACCGAGCTGAGCGCGAGCTGCGTCAGCGAGTGCGAGACCTCCGTCGCGGGCGTGATCCGCAGCGACGTGTTCGATCCTGTCACCGCGTGCTTCGCCACGCTGGCGTGCGGCACCGACGGCGACGTCTGCCAGGTGTGCACGCCCACCGAGGCCCACGTGCGGTTCGAGGCGGCCTGCCGCGCGGTCTACGGCGCCTGCCTGACGGGCATCGACCTCGAGGACCGCTGCCTGGTGGTCCCGGGGCCGACCACCGAGGGCGGCTTCGCCAAGTGCGCGATCACGCCGGCCATCATCGACGAGCTGACCGCGTGCGTGCCCGCCGGCGCCACCTGCGAGGCCGCCGACGCCTGCCGCCTCGCGGTGGTCCGGGCCCACAACCTCGACCTGCGGTAGCGGTGCCCACGCGGGCGGCTCACTCGCTCAGCTCGGGGCGATCGGTCTCGACGAACCGCAGGTCGGCACCGAGCCAGGCGTGCAGGGCGAGGCCATCGCCTCAGCTCACTCGACCAGCTCGGGGCGGTCGGTCTCGACGAACCGCACGTCGGCGCCGAGCCAGGCGCGCAGGGCCGCGGCGTCGTTGACGGTCCAGACGTCGAGGGCGACGCCGGCAGCGCGGGCCGCGACGACGAGCTCGGGCGTGACCGCGCGGGCGTCGAGGGCGAGCCCGGCGAAGCCGCGGGAGCGGGCGGCGTCGAGCACCTCGATGGGGTAGGGCAGGACGCGGTCGTCGTCGGCGCGCGGCGGGCCGACGGTCCAGTACGCGGGGACGCCGGGCAGCGCGCCCGCGAGCGCCGCGAGCGCGTCGGGATCGAACGCCTGCAGCGCGACCTGGCCGCCGCGCCTGGTCGGCGCGGATCACCGCGCCACCGTCGGCGCGTCGGCGGCGGTGGTCTTCAGCTCGACGAACAAGGTCGCGCCGGCCGGGACGATCGCCAGGGCCTCGGTCAGGGTCGGGATGCGCTCGCCTGCGAACGCCGCGCCGCGCCAGGCGCCGACGTCGAGGGCGCGCAGCTCGGCCAGGGTCTGATCGGCGACCGCGCGGTCGACGCCGGCGACGCGCGCCGTGGTGTCGTCGTGGATGACCACGACCGCGCCGTCGCGGGTGACCCGCACGTCGAGCTCGACCGCCTCGACCCCGAGGGCCCAGGCCGCGCGGAACGCCGCCAGGGTGTTCTCAGGCGCGACCAGCGACGCGCCGCGGTGCGCGACCAGGCGCGGCCGGGTGATCGCGGGCGGCGACGTCGGCGCGCCGGCGTCGGGGGCCGACGACGAGCACGCGAGCGCGATCGGGAGCGTGGACATCGTCGTCATCATCAGGCCTCGCAGCACGACCGAGGATAGCGCGCGGGCCGGTGCGGTCGGTCAGCGCTCGGTCAGGAACCGCCCGCGGTGCTAGGTTGTCGTCGTGCAGATGCGCTCGCTTTGCCCGCTCGTCATCGCGCCGCTCGGCGCCGGGGTCGAGCGGGTGCATGAGCGGCACCTCGGCATCCCCGAAGTGCGGGGCGGCCCCGAGTAGTACATTCCGCTGATGCGCAGGAAGGTGCTGGCTGTGACGATCGTCGCCGGGCTGGCCGCCGTGCTGGCGCTGGCACTGCGCCCGAACCGGGCCGCGCGACTGCCAGCCTCTTCGGGCAAGGCTGAAGTGGCCCTGACGGGGCAACGCGGACGTGGTGCCACCGGCGGCGAACGCGCCATCCAAGGCCGAGTTGTCTACCCAGACGGGGCCCCCATGGTAGAGGCCCAGGTGAGCGTGACGACACGCGAGGGTGGCTCGACCGCGGCGCGACGCCGGCTTGTCAGCGACGACAGGGGCGCCTTCGATGCGGGCCGGTTCGAGGTCGCCGAGTTCCTGGTGACCGCGACCCTGGCGGGGCGGCCGGACGCGCGCACGGTCGTCGACCTGCGCGACCCGCAGGCGGCGTCTGAAGACGTGGTGCTGACGATGCCCGAGTGCAGCTCGCAGCTCTCCGGCCTTGTCTTCGATGGTTCGGGCGGTCCGATCGCAGGCGCCCGGGTGGCCGAGCGCGAACTGTGGGGCGTGACCATGGGCGTGGAGTCGGGCGCCGACGGTAGCTACGCGCTGTGTACCCGCGATAGCGACGTCCTGTTCCAGGTCACCGCGAGCGGGTACGGGTCGCTCGAGTTCAAGCGTGTCGTGCGCGGCAAGGTGCGCCAGGATCTCGTGTTGGTTCCGGAAGGCGTCATCGAAGGACGGGTCGTCGACGGCCACGGTCAGCCGGTCGAGGCGATCGTCGAAGGGCGGGTGCGCAGCTATGCCGCCGAACACCCGGCGCCCCGTCAGACCCGTGCCGACGCCGGCAGCTTCCGTCTCGACGGGCTCGCCGAGGGGCGATGGGTCGTCGAAGCCCACAACCTGCACGGGCGAACCCGCGACGGTGGCGAGATCTTGGTCCGCGCCGGTCAGACGATCACCGACGTGACGCTCGTCCTCGAGGACTGCTACCCGCTGGCGGGCACGGTGTCGGTCGATGGCGCGCCGCTGGACGCCGCCGTGGTGTCTGCCTTCTCGCTGACCACGGTGACCGTCTCTCCGACGGTCCCGGCCGTGGATGGCGCCTTCGAGCTCCCGTGCGTGGCGTCGGGGGGAGCCCGCATTCGCGTCGATGGGTACGAGGTGCTGTCGCCACGCAGCGTGGTGCACGCCGCCAACGCCAAACCCGTGGCGGTCACGGTCGCGACGCTGGGCCGGATCCGCGGACGTGTGCTCCGAGGTGGCCAGCCAGTCGCAGGGGCAGTCGTCTGGTATTCCGGCGGCCAGCGTCCACCCGGCTCGACGCGCACCGATGCCGGGGGCGAGTACGAGGTGCGCAACCTGGTGGCCTCGACCTATCGCCTGGGCGCGGAGAGCGGTTCGGCGCGGTCGGCGGAGATATCGATCACGCTGACCGCGCGCCAGCAAGCGCAGCTCGATCTCATCCTCACGGCCGAAACCGCGCTGAGCGAGACGGTGACCAGCAGTGGGCGACCAGTGGGCTACGCGGTGGTCACCGCTGCACGCGACGATGGCAAGGACGACGGTATCGGGACCACGGACGCGATGGGTCGGTTCGAGATCTCAGGGCTCGCTGGCGACGGGACGTACGCGGTCACGGCCGTGATGCAAGCCGGGATGCCGCTGCCGATCGCCAACGGCCCGAGCACTCGGCTCGCGGCCGGTGGCGCAGCGGAGGTCGCGGTGGAGGTGACCGTCCCACAGGACGTGATCGCCGGGCGGGTCGTGGATCCCCGCGGCGCGCCGGTTCCCGACGCCGCGGTCATGGCCGTGATGTCATCGGACGACGCACCGCGCGTCACGCCGTGGTTTCCTGGGAGCCGGACGACCACGGCCGACGACGGTCGGTTCCGGTTCGCGGCGTTGCCTCGCGGCACCTATGCGTTACGCGCGACCACCGCCGCCGGCGACGAAGGGATTGTCACGCGCATCGTGTCGCCCGCCGAGCGGGTCCAGCTCGTGGTGCATGCCGGCGGCTCGATCGTGGGTACCCTCGAAGGTTTCGCGGTGACGCCGCAGATCACGGCGAAGCGGGTCGATGCGTCCGTGGAGACGTCCAACCGGGGCCTCGTCGACGGGGCGACCTTCCGCATCGAGGGCCTGGCCCCGGGGCGGTACCTGGTCACGGCGCAGTCAGCCAGCGACGGCGACGCCGCGACCATCCAGGTCACCGCCGGCCGCCAGACCCCGTTGACGTTGCGCAGCAGCGGCCATGGAACGGTTCGTGGGCACGTCCGCGAGTACGGCTCGCAGCGTGGGATTGCTGGGGACATGTGCAACCTCGTCGTGCGCGATGGCGACCTGATCGGTCCACCGATGCCGGTCACGCTGGTCAACGTTGACGACGACGGCGGTTTCGTGTTTCGGGATGTACCGGCCGGCGATGTGGTGATCAGCTGTGTCGGCAACGGCGCCACGCATTCGTCGGGGCTGGGGGCCCTGACGTTGCCACCCGGCGGTGACCTGGAACGTGATGTCATCATCTCCAGGTGCGACGCGCCGTTGAACTTCGGCCTGTCAATCGACTTCCGTCGTGTGACGCCGTTGGCGTGGATCGTCGCTTCCGGGGGCGCCGCCGACCGCGCCGGGGTTCGCCGTGGCGATGAGATCGTGGCGATCGATGGGGTGAGCGTCGAAGGGATGGGGGCACACGCCGTGCTGTGCGCGGTCCTCAACCGCAGCGCGGGCGAGCAGGTTCGCGTCGGGTTGCGCCGCGGCGGAACCGCGGTGGAAGTCACGATTCACTGACCGTGAACCCCGGATGAGCGGCGCCGCGGCTGAGGGCGTTCCGTAGCTTCCGGCGCGATTCCCCGTGGCGAGGTAGCGTGGAATCCCGTCCCCGCTGAGCCACGACGTGGTCGGTGCGCAGCGGCGACCTCGCCAGGACGTCGCGGCGACCGAGGATCGCGCGCGGGGCGTGGCGGCGGTCAGCGGTCGGTCAGGGACCGCCCGCGGTGCTAGGTTGTCGTCGTGCAGATGCGCTCGCTTTGCCCGCTCGTCATCGCGCCGCTCGGCGCGCTGCTCACACGTGCGGCTCGTCGACGCCGGCCGCGGGGCCGAGGCGCCGGCCGGGCCCGATGATCCGCTGGCGCTGGCCGGGCCCGGCCCGACGCTGGTGGCCGCGGTCAGCTCGGCCGACCCGGGATTCGGCTTCGCCTACGATCCGGTCGACCGCACCGCGCGTACGCCGATCGCGCCAGCGCCGATCGCGCGCGCCTGACGTCACCACCGGACCGACGCGCGGGCCGACGGCGCTGGAGGCGCCGTGCTCAGGGCGGTACCGCGACATCGATCCGGCGCTGACGCCCGGCGGCACGCGCCTGTACTTCAACTCCGATCGGCCGACCAGCGGCATCACCGCGCGCGGCGACTTCGACCTGTGGGCGCTGGGCAGGTCGGCGCGCTGGGCCGATCCGGTCAGGTCGGCGGCGACGTCAGCGACGATCGCAGCACCGGCGCCGTATCGATCGACACCGACCGCACGCTCTACTTCGACGCCACCCGCGACGACGTGCCCGGATCTACGGGCGCGCCCGACCGCCGACAGCTACGGCCTGCCCGACGCCGGTCGCGCTCGGGCTCGATCCTCGCAGCAAGCGCTCGAACCCGTGCGTCGCGCCCGATCACCCGCGTTCCTGATCTACGTGCTCGACCCGGGCCGAGTCGGCGCGCGCCGACTGGTGGTCACGTTCCGCAGGCCGACGGCGCCTGGTCCGCGCCCGAGCCGCTGGTCGTCAACTGCCCGCGGCCGACTTCGCGCCGGCGCTCGCCCGACGGCCGCCACCTGTTCTTCGTCCGAGGCACGGCGTCGTGCCGCCCCCGCCGACGGCCGCCCGCCCGGCGACATCTACCCAGATCGGAAACCCGGCCGCCGCGCTGCCACCGCGGTGAGCTGACCTGACCGTGAACGCGGTAGACTGCGGCCCAGATGCGCACCGTGGTGCTGATGATCGCGCTGTCCGTCGCCGCGTGCGGCGGCGCCCCAAAGGCCGACGACCCGTTCCGCCGACACGAAGATGATCTGCGCGGCGGGGCCGGGGCCGGGACGACCTGCCGCCGGAGATGCAGCGGATCCAGGCGCTACGGTCGATCGCCGAGAAGATCAAGACACCCGAGGCGGCGCGGCTGATGGCGTCGTTCGGTCAGGTCGCGCCCGGCGACGCGCCGCTGCTGATGGCGCCGGCGCTGGCCAAGGCCGGCATCAAGCGCTGCGCGCTGCTCGCCGACTGGCAGTAGACCAGGTACCTGCCGAGCGCGCGCGGCTCGCCCGACTGGCCGTAGCCGACCTGCGTGCCGCGCGCTGCGCGCTGCTCGCCGACGGGCAGCAGCCCGGGCTACCACCGAGCGCGCGCTGGACGTCGGCGGCGTGGCCGTCGCGGATGAACTTCGCGACGTCGGCGCCGGAGGCGCTGCCCCGGTGCCCGGAGTACGCGGCGCGGGGCAGCGCGGCCAGGCGCTTAGCTTCGGCCCGAGCGCGGTCGGGGCCGGCGCGTCGACGGCGACGACCTGATCGAAGTAGCCGGCGGCCTTGGCCGCGGTCGGGTTGTAGATCTGCGCCAGCAAAGTCGCGCGGGGTCAGCTCGGTCGGCCAACAGGCGCGCGCGCGCCGGCTCCATCGCCCGACAGCGGGACCGGCAGGCCGATCGCGACCTCGTTGAGGCCCAACAGTACGGGCCGTCGGCGCCGATCCGGACGTCGCCGGTGCACACCACCAACACGCCGCCGGCCAGCGCGTGGCCGGACACCGCCATCACCACCGGCGGCGGGTACTCGGGAACAGCCGCAGACAGCTCAGCGCCGCGGGTCAGGAAGCGCGATCGCCTGCTCGGGGCCGCTCATCATCACGCGCGGGTCAAGCCCGCGCAGAACTTCTCGGGGCGCGGCCGGTCAGCACCACCGCGCCGGCCTCGTAGCTCCGGCGCCGCTCGGGCGCCGCGAGCAGCTCGTCACTCCATCTGGAACGACGGCGCGTTGGCCTTGCCGTCGTCCATCGCGACGACGGCGACCTTATCTTCCTGCGTGCCGCCGGACCAGGGGCTCGGTTATGGCGCGACCATACACGCGGCCTCGACTGACTCGACGCCGGGGACAGGCGTGGGCGGCGAACGCCTGACGCCGGCGCGGGCGGTGGTGGCGAGTTCGGACGCCCAAAGGTCGCGGCGGCTGGTACAAGTGAGCGACGCGTGGTCTGATCCGTCCGTTGCTTGCGTTGACGGTCATGAGGAGCTGACGGTGGCGTCGAGTGG
>JADJUF010000018.1 GCA_016717005.1 Myxococcales bacterium
GGACGACGCGCTGCGGTAGCCTGCCGTTGAACAAGATTGAGCTATTGGTCACGTAGACTCCGCTGCTGAAGACTCCTACTCGGGCATTCTAATCTTGATATCCCTGACTTCTTGTCGTCGCCCATTTTCAAAATCAGCAGTCGGACTCTTCGTCAGATCTGCGTTATTTCAGATTGTATGCGTCTGCCCATCGGGTCCCGTCAAGCAAGGTCATTGTCCCTATGGTTGTGTAGAAGCCGGTTTCTTGGGCTCCAAAGAAAGAAGGGGAACCTCTTGGTTGCGACACCGAGGAGGGACCCCCGCCAGAAGAAATCAAAACGATCCCTTCCGCTCGGGCTACCCGGCTCGTGATCCCGACGCAAGAAGACTTCCAGCGTGACCTCGCGGCGCATGCCGGCTCGCGGTCAACGGACGTTCCAGGTCGCCCTCGACGAGGAGCGGGCGTCTGGTCGGCGCCGGGCCCTACAGGCGCAGCGACGAACGTCGACGTCCGCAACGGCGCCACCACGGCCGCCGCGTCGTGACCACCAACGGCGAGGTCGGCGTTCCGGGTCCAGGCGCACCCGCGCCGGTGGGGCGGCAACCGCGCCGCTGGGGCTGGTACCTCAATCGCCGCCCGAATCGACGACGCCATCACCGAGACGTACGTCCGTGGCGCCTCGACCCCAGGACATGGCGCCCATCACCCAAGCGCTGCTCGGCAAACTGGGTCAGCCGCTCGACGGTGAGAATCGCGTGACCCGCCGGCTCGGGGACGAGGTCGAGACGTTGCGCAAAGACCGATCACCGAGGCCCGTCACGTACCTGTACATCGACGCCACGTTCATCGACGCGCGCTGGGCCCGCACCGTCGAGAACGTCTCCGCCTAGTGGCGTACGGCGTCGGTCCCGATGGCCATCGTCGCCTCCTCGCCGTCCGCGTCGGCACCCAGAGTCCGAGGCGAGCTGGGCCGGCCTGCTCCGCAGCGAGCTCGTCGAGCGCGGCCTCCTCACGGGGTCGGCGGGTCATCGCCGACGCGCACGCCGGCCTGCTCCTCGCCGTGCCAAAGGCGTTGCCAGACCCGCATGCAGCGCTGCACCGTCCACCTGATGCGCAACGTGCTCGCGCACGTGCCCCCGCGCCACCAGAAGCGCCTCGGCGCGAGCTCGTGGCCCCGTGCTCCACGCCGCCAACCTCGTCGACGCCAAGAAAGCGCTGCGCAGTTTCCGCGACCGCTTCGCCAGCCAGTTCGCCAGGCCGTCACCTGCCTCGAGAGCGGCTTCGTCGCCGCGACCAGTGATACTTCGCCTTCCCCGGGCGCACTGGCTGCGCATCCGCACGAACAACGGCCTCGAGCGCCTCCGGCGAGGATCAAACGCCGCACCCGCGCCATCGGCGCCTTCCCCATACGCGCCAGCGCCACTCCGCCTGATCGCACCACCGTCGCCCAGCGGTCGGTGTCCATCTAACGCGACCGCATCACTACCTCAACATGTCGCTGCTCGACAGCCACGACGTGGGCCGCGGCGGCCGGCGCGAACGATCACGTCGCGGCCGCGCGACGCCACCACCCACCCTCGACGTTTCCCCTTCGGGCATTCACACAACAATCGAGACTTGACCCCAAGTAACCGCTTTGCCATCAGCGCTTGTTGTACTAGTAAACCCCTGTGACTTGAGATTCGCTTCAAATTCGCTTCGAGGAACGTCGGTGCTGACGTTGGTACCACTGGCATCTTTTGCCGTGGTATTCTTGTACATCGTTGCGGCTCCCGTGGCAAGTTGTGCCATAGGCTTGATCGGGTTGCCTGGACCGCAGTCTGGTGGCGGCGTCGGCGTCGGCGTCGCGGTCGTGACGTCGGGCTGGAAGTCTTGCTCGTCGCGCGTCGCCACCCGGTGGCTTCAGGACCGAAAGGTGCGGTGCCAGCAGGATAGTCCCCGCCGCCTCGCGGACCAGCTAGCGCCTGCCCAACCTGGTGCCCGACGTAGGTAGCGGCGACTACGCCGACGACCGCGCCTACCACTGCGCCTGGTGGCCCCGATGGCAACCCAGCTTCCACCCCGAGTACTGCTGCCTGCGCCGGTGCCGCCCAACCGGGTCACGTACCGCACAGGATTCCCAAGACGAACCGATACAACCCCGCCTTCGCGGCTCCGTCCACGCCGCATCCGGCACGAACCGATACATCGGGTCCGCCTGCGTCCAGCCGAGCGCCAGGCCATCGTAGTAGCGGACGCCGTAGTAGCTCAGCCCCGTCAGGTCGTCGCGGAACTTGTCGTTGAAGCGCCGGCGCTGGCCTGCGATCGTCGCGGTCGTCGCGCCGCTGGCCTGCACGACGTCGCCGTACGGCGCGTAGACGAAGGCCGACTGCACGACGCCCCCGGCGTTCACTGACACCAGCGTGTTGCTCGACAGCCCGTGGTACTGGAGCTCGAGCGACGCGACGTTGTTCGCCCAGGTCGCGTTGCCCGCGGTCCAGCCGCCCGCCGGCGACACCACCTTCGCCACCGGCGTCCCCATCGACAGGTAGCTGTACGCCGTCCCGATCGTGTTGGCCGCCGTCAGCTCGACCTCGCTGTCCCCGATGAACAGCCGCGTCTTGGTGATCGTCCCCGCCGCGTTCCGCGTCACCACGCCGACGCGGTGGCCGTCGTGATCGTAGTAGTACCTCCTTGCCGGTGACGGTGGTCGTGCCCGGCTGAACGTCGTCGCCCGCCGCAGCTGGGTCGTCGCCGTCGTAGACGAAGCGCGGTCGGCGCGGCGGCTGCGCGGACCGCGCCGCTGTGGACCTCGGTCTGGTTGCCCGCCGTGTCGTAGACGCAGCTGCGCAAGCGGTTCGTCCCGCCCCGACGACGGCCAGCGCCGCCGGCTCCTCCCGGATCGCGCCCGCCGGCGTAGTCGTAGGTCACGTTCGCGCGCGACCACCTGCCCGCCCGCTGCCGGCGTGCGCCGACCGTCGCGCTCGGGAGCTTGCCGCTGCCGCTCGTCCTGCGACCCCATTAGGCGCCAACGCCGCCGTACTTTCGGTTGCTTGCCTGGCTCACCCTCGTGAGCTCATGCAGCAGGTCGTAGCCTGACGCGAAGTCGTACGCCGCCGCGCCCATCCAGTGCCGCAGGCGCGCCGGGTCGTCGGACCCGAAGTAGTCGAGCTGCTGCTTCGCGAGCTGCGAGTTCGCCGTCGCGTTCTTGACCGTCTGCGACGCCACCCGCGTCAGCACGTCGTAGGTGAAGTCGCTCGCGAAGTTCTTCCAGCCCGTCGTCCCCGGCGGGGTCAACAGCGGCGCCTGGCGCCGCGTCACCAGCCCCGCGACGTTGCGGGTCTGGGTCGCGACCGTCCGTGCGGTCCCGCCCGGCGGTCCCGCCCGACGCGGGCGTCCGGGTCAGTGATGCGCTCGGCCGGCGTCAATGGCCTCGTCCGGCGATGTCCGGTTTGCGGACCTGCCCAGGCAGACGCAGCCAGACGGTCGCTCGCTTTCGCGTCGCGGGCTTGGCGCTGGCAGGCCGCTTGCTCTGGCCTGGCGCGATGTCGTTGCCACGCCCCGTCCGGCCCGGTCGGTTCCTGCTGATCAACCGCCGCTGCGTGCAACGTCAGTTCCTGCTGCGGCCGGACGCGAGACCAACCGGACGTACCGCTACTGCCGCGCGGTCGCGGCCGCGTCTTCGGCAGGATCATCTTGCCGTCGGTGATGTCCAGCCAACATGCGGAGCAGCACAAAGCGCGTGCATCTCGGACGCGCGCCGTCGCGGCGTGGCCAATCGCCGCAGATCTCGGCCACCGCCGTGCCCGCAGCCGCGCCGCACGCGCCGCCAGCCACAGCCGGCGGCCCCGCCACGGTCGCGTCCGCTGAACCACCCCCGGTCCGGTAGCTCCGCCACGCACGCCGCCGGCTACCGCCGCGGTCGCGTCCGCAGAACTACCCCCAGTCCCGGTAGCTCACACACCCCGGTCTAGGTAGGGCAGTGCTTCCCCGCCGAACTACCTACCGGTCCGGTAGCTCTCGGTCCCGCTAGCTCCGGTAGCGGCCTTATCACTTTCAGGGCCGCACCGTGTTCGCGGGTACAGTTCCTCGAAGACGAGACGTAGCGCCGGCGGCCGAATCTTGCGGCTGCCGTCGTCGCGCTGATCGCCCGCGTGCCGGACCTTCATTCTCATGCCGCTCTTCCGCTGTGGCCTGCGTTGCCCCGTTGCGGGTGCGCTGCGGCGAGCCGAAGCAACAGCGCGATGTTTGCCACGCGGTCTATCGGCATCCGACGTCGCTCGCGTTCGGTGCCGTCACGCCAAGGAGACCTGCCCTTCATCATCCACTGCAATAGTCTCGAGTGCGCTACCTCGAAACGAGAAAGTCAGCTCGACCGAGAATTGGCCGAGCGCGGCTCGCTCATCATCGCGCCGTGCTCGAAGCGTTTGGCCGAGCACGACCTGGACATCGCGCACCTCTTGGGGAGTGCGTCGTCCAGCACGGCTTCTACATCGATGCCAGGCGCATGGAGGCTGAGACGATCGCATTTTAGCCACGCGGCTCCGTTGCCGCACTGCGAATCGCAGTGATCGCCGGCGCGCGAGCAGGGCCCAGCTGCGCAGTCGCGTCGGCCGAAAACCTGCCAGGTGCCGAGATGCACCTCGCCGTCATCATGACGGGATCAGACCAATAATCGATCGTCACTCGCCGTCGCAGCCCCGAAGTATCATCTGAGAACCACGTATCCAGAGTCATCGCCCAGGGTCGGCCGAGCTCACGGTCAACTGGCTGGCTACCCGGTCGACGAATGGTCGCATATCCGCCGCTGTGATGGGTATGGCCATCGTCGTTCTATCGCTGTCCACCGCTATCACGTCGAGTCCGCAGAACAGCCGTTCACGAAACTGGCGGCCATGCTCCGCTGCGAAGGCCTCGAGGTCTTGGGGCAACACCGAGAACGCCCCAACCCCTGGCTATCCCGGCTGGTGACGAAGTAGATCTGGCCGTGGAACGAGGCCGTCCGTAGGCCGGCAGCCGCCATGAGCTCTGTGTCATTCATCAGTTCGGCGCCGACCAACATCGCGAGGTGAGTGCCGGTAGGCATGCGTAAAGGATCCCATCAGGTGAGGTCTGCCGGGCGAGCCCCGGCAATCTCTTAAGCCAAGCCACGAACATCTTCGAAAGGGACCGTCTGGAAATCGAGGCTAGTCATCGATTCCTTTCATCAATCCAGAACCGCGACGAGGGCCTATAGTTTTCCCAGTCTCGAATGAAGTACTTTTGGTCTACGTACCATGTGCCGTCCGGCTGCAACGTACGAATCGTTACATGGGGCCCTTCGTTGGTGTCGAGATGACCTGCTAGCTCCCACTCTATCAGAGTACTGCCGTCAGCGCTAATGAACCAGCTGGGCTTTTGCTCAATGAAGTTTGCAAGCGAACCGCCTGCGTGATGCTCCGCCGGGGGGCGGTCCCGCGCCGAGCGAGTCGAGTTGCTGTTGTGCGCTGCTGCGTGGAAACAGGTAGAACGGCGTCCGCTCCTCTCGCTGGCCATCCTCAAGTCGCGGCAGGAAACACCCAGGGTTCGCGCTGCAACTGACGTAGCTGTAGATGTCGTACGCGATCGCGACTCTGCTGACCCACTCGGCCGGATGAGCGCGGTTAAAATCGGCGGTCTGCCGCGACGCCGCCAAGACGCTATCGCAGGGCGCACCGAAGCACCCCCACCCCAGTCGCTCGGCGGCGCCCATCTCGACGCTCTTTGCAGGTTCACGCCCTGCCACATGCAGCTGGCTCGCGCCGTACGACGTGCCCGCCGGCATGCTGCTGCCGCCGCTGCCGCCGCCGCCGTGCAGCAGCGAATAGAGCATCCCAGCCCCCGCGGCGCCGGCGTTGAAGCTGACGATGGCCCCCGCACACGATCCGTCAGCGCACTCCCCGCTCAGCCCGGTCGGGTCGGCGTGGTTCACCGGGTCGTTGAACGAGAACGCGTACGGGTTCGCGGTCGTCGACCGCGCCAGGATCGCGATCGGGTCGCGCTGGAGGAAGCGGCCGATCGCGGGGTCGTAGGCCCGCGGCCCGAGCAGGACGACGCCCACCTCGGGCAGGTTGTCGCCGCCGTTCCAAAAAGATCATCCGTGTAGGTAAGCCCGGCGGCGCCGCTGTCGCTCGTCAGGTTGCCGAAGGCCGCGTAGGTCGTGGCCTGGATGACCGTGCCGTCCGCCTGGGTGAAGAAGCGGTTGGCGCGGCCGTCGCCGTGGCGGTAGATGGTCTCGGTCGCGCCGGGCGCGTCGGCAGCGGTCAAGGTCGTGCGCAGGCTGACGAACGTCCCTAGCGGCCCCGGCACCTGCCGCTCGATCTGCACCACGCCGTCGGTCGGGTCCGGCGCTCGATCAGGCCGCCGAAGTTCCAGATCGTGCGCGGGTTCGTGCCGCTGACCGTAGTCTTCATCCGGCCGGCCGGGCCGTAGGCCAGCTTGACCACGTTGCCGCCGCGCACGATCGTCGTGATGCGCTGGCTCGCGTCGTAGGTGAACGTCCGGATCTGGGCCGTCGCCGTGTCGCTGGCGACGTTGCCAGCGCCGTCGTAGGTGAACTGGCACGCGGTGCCGGACCCCGGCAGCGCGAACCGACACAGGCGATCGGGATCGCTCGCGGTCGGCGTGTAGCTCCGGTTGCCCGACCCCGTCGTCGACATGCGCGTCAGCAGGTTGCCGAGCCCGTCGTAGGCAAAGGCCTCGATGCCCGGTTGGACCCCGCCGGTCTGCGCGCGCGCTCACCCGGCCGAGCCCGTCGTAGTCCGTCACGAACAGGCTCCCCGGTCGGCGTCGAGTGGTACTCGGTGGTCACGCGCCCGATCGCGTCGCGGACCCGCTGCTCGAACATATAGGCGCCGCTCGCCGTCATGATCGTCGCGGAGAGCGGCTCGTGACGACCGAACGCGTCGTACGTGTAGAACTCGCTGACACCGTTGCCGAACGTCACGGCGTGGTACTGCCCCAGTGGCAGAATCGAGGTGGCCTGGAAGACCGCTGCGCCACCCAGCTTGATCTGGGTCGTGCGCCACGCGCTGTCATAGTCGTAGCGAAGCGTGTCGTTGGTCTCGGGCGTCTTGAGCGTCAATGTCACGGGCACGCCGCCCGCCGTCAGCTCGACAGTCTGGGACGTCGTCCCGGCGACGCCCGCGTACTTGTAGACCGACGACGTCTGGCGCCCGAGCGGATCGTAGCCATAGTAGACGCTGCCGGCCGTCGGGTTCTCGACCCACGACAGGCGGCCCCGGAGGCCGGCCGCGCCAGCCGCCGGTTGGTCGGCCGTGCCCGAGTGCTCGTCGTAGTGGAAGATGTCGCGGGCCTCGAGGACGTCCGGTCCACCCGATGGGGTCGAGACCAGGTCGAGCTGCGTGACCCGCCCGAAGCCGTCGTAGCGGTTCCGCGCCGCGCGGCGCTTGGTACCGTCCATCCACCAGCTCTCGAGCGCGCTCCCGTCCTCGTCGTAGCTGATCTCCTTGGCCGACATGCCCGGCTCCTGCATCCGCAGGACCCGGCCGAGCGAGTCGTACTGAGTCGTCCAGCTGACGAGCCCGGTCGTCGTGCTCGGGGTCGGGTACCGGCGGTTCGCGACGACGCGCCCGAGGCGGTCCCAGTCCTGCTCGACCTTGTCGAGCACGACCGACCCAGCATCACGACGCAGGCGCTGGAGCTCGCGGCCGAGCGCCGTCAGGACGCGTTGATCGCGCTGGCCGTACCGGGCCGACGCCGGATCGTGCTCGTCAGGCCCAGACGACGTGACGATCGCGTTGCCCGCCGAGTAGCTGATCGACGACTCAGCGACATAGACCTTCCCCGCCACCGAGGTCTGGGTCGCGGTAGCGTTGTAGCCGGTCGCCTCGACCGACCGGACCGCCCGTCCGCGCCGGTCGAACACCGCCGTCGTGCCGTAGGGATGGACCGGCATGGTCGCGGGATCGAACGGATTCTGGCTCGACTCGAACGGGGCCGCCTCGAAGACGACCCGCCCGAGCTCATCGCGCTCGACCAGGCCCGAGACCACGGTCGCGCCGCCGTAGCTGTCGCCGAGCCCGACCTGGGTGAACCGCGGCCGGCCCAGCGCGTCGAGCACGGTGACCGCGCGTTGCCGCCGAGGCTCGCTGGCCTCGGCTCCGGTGAGCGTGGTCCCGGGGAACGACTCGGCGATGACGCGACGGTGCCCCGGCGTGTCGTCGTATTGAACCTGGCGCAGCGTCAGTGCGTTCCGCCGCCCCCCCGACGGTGCGGGTCGGTCGGCCCAGCGCGTCGAACTCAACCGGGGTCGAGATGCCCGACTGGTCCTCCGAGGTGGCGCCCAGCGATGGCCACGTCGAGACGGCGGTGGTGCGAACGAACCTGGCAGCGACGTCCGATGACGACACCGTCGTGGTCGTGACGGTCGCGCCGAACGGGTCGTACTCGAAGGTGGTCGTCCGGGTCGCCGCCGTGCCCAGGCTGCGGGTCGAGGTGACCGTCGACAGCTCGCCGAGCGCGTCGTAGGTGAACGCAGCGTCCTGGTGCGTGTCCAGGTAGCCGGCGTCGCTGAAGCGATCCACCAGGCGCGCCGAGACGCGGCCGCGCCCGACCGAACCGAATGGCAGTCCGTCGTACAGCAAGCGCGTCCTGCTGAGGACGTGCTCCGCGCCCTCTCTGACGCCACAGTCCGTGGACGTCACCGACGTGACGACCGATGGAAACGGCGTGCCATTGGCGTACGCGAGCTGGACGCAGACGTCGTCGTCTGTCCGGCGCAGATCGCCGTCCTGGCGGGTCGAGGTCGGGCGTCCCCAGGCATCGACGGCGAGCACCGTCGCCCCGGCGTAGACGTTGTCGGCGCTCGGCAGCGGCGCCCCCTCCCAGGTCTTACTCGACGCCTGGTAGACGACCCCATTGGCCGTGCACGTCTCGGGCGACAAGAAGGCCGCGCCGTCGAAGTAGTCGCCGCAGTCCCAGCGAAGGGCCGGCACGCCAGCGCCCTCGAACGACGCCGGCCGGGCCTGGACGCCGTAGGTGAGCTCCGTCGATGCGAACGGCGTGACCGAGCCAGGCGTCAGGTACAGGTCGAGGTCCTCGGGGTCGAAGTCTCCCTCGGCGTGCGACACGACGCGCAAGCGACTCGCGGTCGCCACGGTCGTGAAATCGGAACCCGCCGGCGCGGTCGGGTCGAAGTCGGACGCCGTCAGGACGCCGCTGACGACCGGTTCGCCGGCCTTGACGATCGACCGCCCGGCCAGCACCAGGTGGCGCCGGTACCCAGGGAACACCCAGCGGGCGGACTTGCCGTCGTACACGTAGCTCGCACCGCCGTAGCGGTAGTACGTCGTGGCGTCATCTTGGGCCGAGCCGTCGACGACGCGCGTCCGGACCGAGCTGACCACGATCTCTGGGAACGGCACGGCGTGGGCCGTGACACGGTCGATCTTAGCGTTGGCGTAGCCGATGGTGGTCACCGCGCCCTGCGCATTCGTGATCATGCGCAGGCGGCCTACCGCCAGCAGATCGTCGCCCGCGCCGGGGACCATCGACTCCATGGTCAACAGCTGGTCCTGGACGCGGAGGATGTCGGGCAGGCCGTCGCCATCGAGGTCCGTCAAGGCCGCAACAACCTCTGCGCTCTCGTCGCAGCGACCGACTGACTCCGGAGATCGGCACGCCCAGGCCGGCATCGGCGGTCAGCCAGCGACGCAGCCCGTGGCCCGTAGCGGAGTTGATCCAGGTACCATCGGGGCCCAGGTCGTCAACAACCCCGTCGCCGTTCACGTCGATGTATCCGACGCTCTGCTTGTCAGAGAACTCCGCCCCGGCGAATCAAGGCACTTGTCGACACGATCATTTATATAGCGGTCACCGCCAAATGAGATGTCGCGGTACTCCAGTCGAACGCAGGCGGCCCGAGGCGGTCCGATCAGCAAGCCGGACAGTCTGCCAGGACGAGGTCCTCCACGCGGCGAGCGCCGCCAGATATGGCCCGTCGATGCCGTTCACCCAAACCGCCTGGTCCGTGTCCGCGCCGCCGAACCAACGCTCGAGATGAAACAAGCCTGCGAGCGTCGGCATTGTCCACCGTGTTGGCATCGCTGGCGTCATGTCGAACTCGACGAATGCGCCCAGGCGGTTGTAGAACACCATAGGATGCGATCCGCTCGTGGTGCTCGAGCACGGCAGAAACGACAGCCGTTCGGAATGGGGGGTGGCGACCCGCTGGTAGAAGTAGCCCAGCGAATACTGCTGCGTCCATGGATGAGCGGCGTCACGGGGCATATCCGGAGCATCGCGACCATCACACACGCCAACCACCCTGTCCTCGGACACGAGATCCGGATAGCCGTCCTGGTTCATGTCCTTCACCGACCATTCGGTCCAGGTGTCGCTACCGAAGGTCATCTTGTAGTCCTGGTACTGTGGGCACTCGACCTCAGGACCACTGCAATTTCCCGGAATGCCCAGGTCGACGTCGCCCTGCGACTGCCCCGGCTCACAGCGACGGTCTCGGCACTTATAGGACACGACTCTCGGCCAGCTGCGCGTTCGCCCCAGGGGCGTGTTCTTCCAGCGCGCCCAGTGGTGTGCCATGGGTCAGGGAAGAGCCGACCTCGGAGAGAGTCGAGGATGTTGTCCAGACCAACGGTGTACTGGTAGGCGCGGAACATGAAGACCGAGACCTGGGTGGCACGCCAGTGCACGCCGCCTTGGCCATCGTCCTCGTTGATCCAGACGCGCCATTGACTCTCACTCTGCCCGCCTCGCGCGTCGATCACGCCGAGGCGACCGTCTCCGTTCCAGTCCATGAACTGGGTCCAGGTCTCGGTCACGATGCCCATCTCGTGGGCGTCGCCCTGGTGGTTCGCGGGCTCCAGAAAGCGGAATGTTGTCGTCTCTGACAGCTCGGCAGGCTCGTCCCAAGTCACCTCTGGGCCATCGAGACGAGCGCCGTCTCGGGTCACCAGGCCTCTTGCCATGTGCCAGCGGTCGCCGTCTTTCCACAGCTCGTCCGGCACGCCGTCGCCCGTGAAGTCACGGATCATGTGGCGTGCGAGCGTCGTCTCGAGCCTGGCGCTGTCCCACCGGTCAGATGGATTCTGCAGGGGCTCAACCTTGGTCGTTGGCCGATAGGTCATCAGCGTACGTCGCCGGAAGGTTGGCCGATCGGGGGACCTTGACCGGCTCTCCGAAGTGAATCTTCTCGTCCGGTCTGGCGAGCGAGCCGTAGTCGTACGTCGCCACGGGCTCGGAGCCGACCCCGTCCTCGCCATGGAAGACAACTACGCTCAAGCGGGGCTTGTCGGTGTCGAGGTCAGGCGCGTACTTGAGCTCGTAGCTTCGGATGACCTTCGGCAGCGACTTCCGGTCGAGGTTGTTTCGCGCCTTGACCGCGATCGATGTGACGATCGTCGACCGGTCAGTCGGCAGCATGTCGTCGGCAGAGCGGTCGAAGACCGCCGCGGTCTCGCCCGGCCGCCTGTCGCAGACCGTCCCCACGGCCCCGTCGGCTCGCCACCAGCCGTCGTAGGCGAGGTCGACCTCGTAGAGCGGGGTCTTCTCGTCGTTGTAGGCGTATGAGATCTTGGTGACGTGGAGGTCGGGCCGGCAGAGCCCGAGCCCCTCCCCCGTGTCGTAGTCGACGTGGACGTGGTCGGTGCCGACCCTGAGCCATCCCCTCATTCAGATGATGCCAAAGACCTTGCGGAAGAACGCGTGCTGCTTGACCTCGGCGTCGTACGCGACCATCAGCGGAGCGAGGCGGTCGTCGCCCATCATCGGGATCGCGGCGTAGAGGTTGAGGCCTTGGTTGAACAGCGACATCGTGCGCTTCTTCGACGTGTTCGTCTTCATGAGGCGATCGAGGCCGCACGCTTCACCGGCGGCGCCGAGCAGCGTCAAGAGCGCTTGCGCCACCGCCGCGAGCAGCAGCAGGCGATCGCGGCGGTCGGTGCTGCCGATGCGCGTCGCCGAGAGGCCGAGCCCGAAGCGCAGATTCTTCTGGTCGCGGAACGTCTCCTCGATCGTGAACCGTCGGCCATAGAGTTTGACGACATCGGCGGCCTTGTCGTCGCGCCGCGTCGTCGCCAGGCACCAGGCCTCCTTCATGCGCGGCGCATGCACCACCACGACGGCAGGCACCTCGGCACGCGTGCGCGTGATCTTCGCGCCGCGGATCATCGTGGCGCGCCCGCTGGGTGGCAACCACTTGCCGGCGGGACGCTGATCACCGGTGGCATCCTCGACGTGGATAGCCGCGCGGAATCGGATCACGTAGTCCCAGCCCAGCGTCTCGAGCAGCCGGTACAGCTTCTGGTCCCCGAACCCACGGTCTGCCAGCACCGTGATCTTGACGTCGGTCGCGACGCACTCATGCAGCCGCTCGATCAGCCGGTACTCGTACCCGTTGCGCTTGCCCTCCAGCGTCGACTTCTTGACGGTCAGCCAGATCAGCGGCGTCGCCCGCCCGTGGCTCGTCATCAGGTAGCCCGCGAGCGTCGCGTGGTCGTCAGCGTCGAACTCGGTCCAGTCCAGCGCGAGCACGATCTCCTTGCGCGGCCCGACGACGAACTCGGCCCACGGCTGGAACAGCGACCACATGTCGAACCCGTCGTTGCTGAGCATGCGGTCGGTCTGCTTCACCCCATGCTTCGCGCTGTGATTCGTCGCGTGGGCGTAGCCGCGCCCGATCGCGTGCACCGATAGCACCGCCGCGTCCAAGACGCCCACGACCCCATTCGCCAGCGACCGCACCCGCAGCGTGCAGGTCGTCACCGAAGACTTGGTCGATCGTCTCGGCGACCTGCAGCGGGTTCTTCACGAAGCTCGACATCGCGCGGCGTTTCATCATGCCGCGAGAACCAGCGGCGTCGAACCGAAATTCCGTCGACGACAAAGAAACGTCGGGAGCAATCTCACGCATTTACGCCCTCAAAACGAGGGGATCCCTCAGGTGCCGACCAGGTCATTGATGTCGGTGAGGAGCCAGAGCGTGCCTTCCGCTCCGTGGGCCTGGAAGACGTACTCGAGGTTCCCCAAGGTCTTCAGGCGCCATTCGGCGCCCACCTTCGTGAGTTCTTGATACTCCGACGCAACTACCGGGACGTAGCGAGTGCCAGCGCTATTGGCGGGGACCATGCGCTGGGGTGCTCCGTCGAGCGCCAGCATGAGGCGTGGTGGAGTCGTGCCGTCGTCCGCGCTCGCCATCGGTCGGTTGCGCTCGGGGTGCTGCCAGGCGACGTAGCTCACCGGCACGTCCAGCCTGCGCCCGCGGCGCCGGCCCGCGTCAGCCCGTGTAGACGACCGCCAGCGGGATCGGAAGCGGTCCGCGGGCCGGTGGCAGGTCGAGAGGGACGCGCGTGGCGAAGCCGCCGGTCGGCGACACCGACGGCCCCAGTCCAGCGCCTTCCCGACAGTTGCATGGTGTGACCCGGGCGCGAGCTGCGCCTGGCTGAGCACTGGCGAGGCGAGTGTGACCACCACCGCGGCGGCGAGACACGCCCGCAGTCGTCGTGGTGTGGCGGCGACTCGACTGGCGGACGCCTTCGGAACCTGTCGTTCGAACATTGAGACACCTCTGGTTGTGGGCGGCCTATCGGCCGCCACGTCCAGGAGTTGCGTCTCCGCGTGAGAATTCTCGATGCTCGACGTGACCCCGCGAGATCGCAGGTCGGCGCCGCTGGAGCCCGAGTGGGCGCGGAGCCGGGCGCGGGCGCGGGCGCGGGCGCGGCGCGGGAGCGGAGCCGGAACCGGAACCGGAACCGGAACCGGGCCGGCACCAGGGCCGAAACCGGAACCAGCGTCGGAACCGGAGCCTGGGCGGCGCGCCGGCCGCGGAGGCAGCGGCCAGCACAGCGGCGATCACCGCCTGGCGGCCATCGCCATCGCGCGCCGCATCGCAAGGCGCGCCGCGACGCACCCAGGCGCCACAACGGCGGCGCCGCTGGGCCGACCGGCGGCCCAGGCTAAGAGAGGCTTGCCGCGAGCGCTCGAGCTACCGCGACCGCGGGGCGGTCACAGGCTGGGAGCAGCGCGCGGGCAGGGCGAGGCTCAGGCCTTGCCGTCGTTCTGAGCGCCTGCACTCGGTGCGGACCTGCTGGGCGAAGTTCTTCAGGTCCTGCATGGCGCCGCGGACGCGGGTGCCGGCGGCCTTGTTGCCGTCGTTGTAGAACTTGATGAAGTCCGCCTCCATGGCCGCGACGAGGGCCTTGAGCTCGCTGCGTAGCGGGCCGAGCCGGGGTCTTGGGGGCAGCGGTCTCGGTCTGGTCGGTTTCCATGGGTCGCACCCTGCCCCACCTCAGACCGCGGGCGTCGGCAAGGCCCCCAGCGCAGGAGCGCGGCCGGGAGATCACCCCGCCACCGGAACGCCCCGGGCACGGAGTTGCGGCCGAGATCACCGCCACCGGCAAGTCCCCGGCACGGCGGCCGCGACCGAGCTTCACCGCCGGCGGCGGCAGACCGAACGCCACGAGGCGAGCCCGACCAGCGACGTCGCCGCGCCGCCGCCGCCGCCGGTGCTGCAGCAGCCGCCGCTGTCGTCGGACGGCCAGCACACCCCGCCGCCGCCGCGGCGTCTCGCGGCAGCGTCGAAGCCCGAGGGCACGCGTCGTCGGCGCCGGCGGTGCACCGCGAGCACGCACAGCGACTGATCGCCCGACGCCGCGCACACGCCCGACTGGCAGTCGGTGCCGTCGGCGCACTCGCTGCCGACGCCGCCGGGCGCGAACGGCGCGACGATGACGCCTCTGGAAGCACTCGTGGCCGTCGGGGCAGGGTGAGCGGCGTCGCAGCCGCAGTCGGGATCGGCCGGCAGCGCGCCCTGGCCGCACGCGGCGCCGCAGGTGCCGTCGGCGGCGCACTGCAGCTCGGGCACGTGCTCGTACAGGAACGCGGTCTCGGCGGCGATGCGGGTGTCGGCGCCGAGCTGCGCGCACTGCTGATCGGCGAACGACGCGATGCCGACCTGGGCCAGCTCAGGCTCGATCATCGCGAACGACGGGCCGCCCGAGTCGCCCTCGCACTTGCCGCGGCCGTTGGTCTGCGACCAGCAGATCAGCGACGCGTCGGACAGCCCGACGAACGAGCACGAGACCGAGGTTCGATCGACCAGGCGCAGGACGCCGGCGGTTGACGGGTTGGTGCGGCTGGTGGCGCCGAAGCCGACGAGCTGCAGCTCGGTGCCGGGAGCGGGACCTTGGCGGCGTCGAGGATGATCGGCACCGCGCGGCGCGGTCGGTCACCGGCGTCGCCAGGCGGATGAGCCCCGATGTCGTGGGTGCCGAGCGCGTTCACGTTGAACAGCGGGTGCTTGATGATCCTCGGTGGCGGGCACGACGATGCCGGCCGAGGTGAAGATGTTGACGGTGTCGAAGTGGACCCGGAGGCTGGCGGTGATCTGCGCCTGGCTCTGACCGAGGACCGCGGGGTCGATGCAGTGGGCCGCGGTCAGCACCCAGTCCTGGTTGAGCAGCGTGCCGGTGCACAGGCCGCCGCCGAGCCTCGAGCGCGACGGTGGTCGGGAACTGTCCGACGGTGGTGGCGGTGGTCCGCCGACGATCGGCGCCTGGAGCGGGCCGGCGACGGCGGGCGCGGGCGAGGAGGCTTTCCGGCCAGGACCAGTCCGAGAGTACGCATGGCCGCAGCTCCTGAGCCGGGCCCGATCCGGATGCCTGCGCGCTAACCAGCGATGGCACCCGTGCGGCCCCCCCGCCTCGCGCGGCGGCGTGGCGCACGCGGGGACCCCATCGACGAGGGCGCGCGCGTGGCGGCCCGCCCGCCTCGTGCGGCGGCGTGGCGCGCGCGGGGACCCCGTCGACGAGGGCGCGCGCGTGGCGGCCGCCCGTGGCAGCATCGGGCCATGGCGATCGACGAGCTGTGGACGACCTGGTTCGGCGCGAACGCCGACGACGCCGGCGCGGCGGCCCCGCGGTGGTGGCGCGGTGGTGGCGCAAGGACCCGGCGTTCGACGCCGCGCTGACGCCAGTTCGCGCCGCTGCACTGCGCGGTCGTCGACGGCGCCCACGAGGCCTGGCGCGCGACGGCGCGCGGCGCGGTGGCGCACGTCGTCGTGCTCGATCAGCTGAGCCGGCACATGTTCCGCGGCACGCCGGCGATGTACGCCAGCGACGCGCAGGCCCTGGCCGCCGCCAAGGACGCGGTGGCGCGCGGGTACGACGCGCGCCGTGCCGGCGGCGGGCGCGCGACTTGCTGTACCTGCCGTACATGCACAGCGAGGCGTTGACCGACCAGGACGCGTGCGTGGCGCTGTTCGCCGACGTCGCCGGCGCAGCCGAGGCGGTCGACTTCGCCGAGCGTCACCGGGCGATCATCCGGCGCTTCGGCCGCTTCCCGCACCGCAACCAGATCCCTGGGCCGAGCCTCGACCGCTGACGAGCAGGCGTTCCTGCTCGAGCCCGGCTCGTCGTTCGACGCGCAGCGCCGGATCTACGCGCGGGGAGGCGCGCGTCGCGCGGCGCGCGTCGCGGAAATGTCTCGCAGCGAGGCTCGTCGGGCTTGCCGCCCGAAGGCGCCGCCCCGTCCGGCGGGCCTCGGAGGCCCTGCACCTGCCTGGCCCGGCGACGCCCCGCCCCGACCGCTCAGCGCGTGATCCGACCTCGCCAGCGCTGCGCACGTCGTCGACCGCGGCCTTGACGACGGCCGAGCAGCGCTGCGCGGTGCAGCCCGAGACCGAGAAGCTCGAGCCCTTCACGCCCGGCACGCTGCCCCGCACACGCCGTGGAAGTGACGCCGTCGGCGGTGCCGGCGGCGATCTTGATGCGCGAAGCCCGACGGATCGGGATCGACGTTGGTGATCGACGCCGCCAGCGGCGGCGGCTTGCACGGCGGCTGGCGGAGCCGCCACACGGCGGGGCGGCGCGCGGCGTTTTCTGAGCACGACGGCTTGCCGGCACGCCACAGCGGGCTTGCAGCGCGGCCTGCCCTTCACGCCGCAGGTCGGCCGGGCGCCTTGCTGGGGGTGTCGTCGACCGGCGGCACCGCGGCCAGCTCGTCCGGGAAGGGCACCTGCGCCGGGGAAGTCGGACTTCGGGGGGCGCTGGCCCCCGCGTGAACTTCAGCTTGAGATCCGGAAGTCGGCCGTGTCGAGGCGGCCCTGCAGGTAGACGTGGATGAGGTGAGTGCCCTCGTCGAGGTCCTCGAGCTTGCGCTGCTTCTTCCGCTCGTTGACGTCGTCGGCGTCGGCGTCGGCGCGGACCAGCACCTTGTTGTTGGGGTCGAACACCTCGAACGCGACGTCCATGTCGGCGTCCCCGCGGGCACGGCCTCGAAGTCGAGGTCGAGCGTGCCCGAGCCCGGCAGCGCCAGCGAGTACCACTTGGCGCGCTTGTACTCGGCGTAAGTCCAGGCTCGCCGGAGACCTTGGCCTTGTTCTCGTCATCGAGCTCGATGGCCTGGCCAGCGTTGGTCCACGGGGTCGGCTTCTTGCCCTTGTACCCGCTGTGCTGGGGTAGCCTGCTTGCCCGCACAACCCAGCCCGCCCAGGACCAAAGGCCAGGACGACCAACGTTCCGACGTGTCGCATGCGCGGAACATAACACCACGTCTGGGCCGGATCGACCTCGCGGGCTCCGCCGCGGTTCCCCGGTGGCGAAAAAATCCCCCGTGAACTCGGGACGATCGGGCGCCACCAGAAACTTGCCCTACTGGATCTTACATGTAGGATAAAGTCCTCCCCGAGGTACCATGGCCAACAAGCCACTGCCCAAGAAGTTCTCCGCTCCGACGCCCAACAAGCGCACCTCCGACGGCACCCGCGGCGGAGGTCGCAGGCATCCTGGCGCTCGGCGCCAGTCTGTTCGTGCTCCTGGCGATGCTCTCGCTCAGGCGCACGCGCTGGTCATGGGCCCGTTCGGGCGCAGCGTCGCTGCGCTCGTCTGCAAGATCGCCGGCCTGGGCAGCTATGCCCTCGTGATCATGGCGATCTCTGCCGCGGTGCGGTCGCTCATGGAGAAGCGCCCGCTGATCCGTGGCAGCTCGCCGTCGGTGTCCCGCTGGGTGCGCTGGCGATCGCGGTCCTGCTGCAGCTCGCGGTGCCCACCTACCGCATCGCCGGCATCGGCCCGGGCGGCGGGCTGGGCGAGGACCTGGCCGAGGTGTCGCGCGCTCATCTCGACCGCGGGCACCGCGTTCCTGGCGCTGGTCGGGCTGTTCATCGCGGTGATCATCGCGACGCCGCTGCGGATGCGCCAGGTGCTGGGCTGGATCGGCATCGGCGCCCGCGCCACCGGGCGGTCGCTGGCCACCGGCGCCCGCGGCGGCGGCAAGTTCGTCGCCGAGGTCACCCGCGCGATCCTGCCAGAGCGCGAGCGCGACGAGTACGAGGACGACCTCGCCGACGACGGCGAGGATCCGCTGGCGGTGGCCGACGGCGAGCTGCCCGAGCCGATCATCGTCGACCGCACCGTCCCCAACGCCGCGTTCGCCGGCGACACCGAGCGCATGACCACGGCCGTGCCCGACGACGAGGCCGAGGTCGCGGGCAAGCGCAAGAAGAAGAAGCGCGAGCCGGCGACGACCGAGGTCGATCTGCCGCCGATGGCCGACGTGGTGTCGCTGCCCGAGGTCGCGGCCAAGAAGAAGAAGCCCAAGATCGAGATCGTCGACGACGTCGAGACCAGCGAGCTGGCGCTGATCGCCGAGCCGCCGACGCGCGCGGCCCGGGGCAGCGCGGCCCCGCTCGGCGGCGCGTCCCTGGCGGTGGCAACGGCGCCGACCGCCGACGGCCCGGCGTCGCTGATCGTCGAGCCGCGGTTCAAGCACGCCGACAAGGCCGAGATGGCGGCCAAGGAGAAGGCGGCCGAGAGCGAGCGCGGCTTCGTCAAGCTCGGCGACGGCGCCTACCAGCTGCCGGCGATCGGCCTGCTCAACTACGACGCCGCCGGCCAGAACCAGATCGACAAGAGCTTCATGCTCGAGCTGTCGGCGCGCCTGACCAAGACGCTCGAGCACTACGGCGTCAAGGGCGAGGTCGTCGCGATCCGGCCCGGCCCGGTGGTCACGATGTACGAGTTCGCGCCGGCGCCGGGCATCCGCGTCGCCAAGGATCGCGAACCTGTCCGACGACCTCGCGATGGCGCTCGAGGCGCTGCGCGTGCGCATCGTCGCGCCGATCCCCGGCAAGGCCGCGGTCGGCATCGAGGTGCCCAACAAGACCCGCGAGAAGGTGTTCATGAAGGAGATCGTCGCCGACGACACCTTCCGGCGCACCAAGGCCAAGCTGCCGATGGCGATCGGCAAGGACATCGAGGGCGCGCCCGCCGTCGTCGACCTGGCGCGCATGCCGCACCTGCTCGTCGCCGGCACCACCGGCTCGGGCAAGTCGGTCGCGGTCAACGCGATGATCTCGAGCCTGCTGTACTCGTGCTCGCCCGAGGACGTCCGCTTCATCATGGTCGACCCCAAGATGCTCGAGCTGTCGATCTACGAGGGCATCCCGCACCTGCTCTTGCCGGTCGTGACCGACCCCAAGAAGGCCAACCTGGCGCTGCGGTGGGCGGTCGACGAGATGGAGCGCCGCTACGACCTGCTGGCCCACGCCGGCGTCCGCGACATCACGGGCTACAACGACAAGATCGGCAAGGCCCGCGCCAAGTGGGAGGCCGAGCAGCTCCGGCGCGCGGCCGACGCCGCCGAGGCCGCGGTCGGCGCGGCGGTCGACGTCGACGACGATCAGATCGAGCACGTCGAGATCACCGGCGAGCACGCGCCGATGAGCGAGCCGGCCGTGCGCCTGCCGTACATCGTCGTGGTGATCGACGAGTTCGCCGACCTGATGATGTGCGCGCCCAAGGAGGTCGAGACCTCGGTCGCCCGCATCGCGCAGAAGGCGCGCGCCGCCGGCATCCACCTGATCCTCGCGACCCAGCGGCCGTCGGTCGACGTCATCACCGGCCTGATCAAGGCCAACTTCCCGTCGCGCATCGCGTTCCACGTCACGTCGAAGATCGACTCGCGCACGATCCTCGATCAGGGCGGCGCCGGGCGCTCTTGGGCGCGGGCGACATGCTGTTCTCGGATCGCGGCGCGGCCCCGGCCCGCTTCCACGGCTGCTACGTCGACGAGGAGGAGATCCACCGCGTCGTGGCGTTCCTCAAGACCCAGGGCCGCCCGGTCTACAACCTCGACATCCTCAAGCCGCGCGACGAGGAAGGCGCCGAGGGCGAGGGCGGCGCGGCCGCGGGCAACGGCGGCAGCAAGGTCGACGACGAGATGTACGACAAGGCGGTCAACGTCGTGTGCTCGACCCGCAACGCGTCGATCTCGTGGGTGCAGCGCCAGCTGCATCGGCTACAACCGCGCCGCGCGGCTGGTCGAGGAGATGGAGAAGCAGGGCGTCGTCAGCTCGCCGGACCACAGCAACAAGCGCGAGGTGCTGGTGGCGGCGGCGTAACGCGCCGCGCTCGCGAGGTCGCGAGCGCGCGGATAGCGACGAGCCCGGTCGATATGGTGCGCGCGGGCGGTGGGGCGGCGGTGATGATCACCGCCAAGGCCACGCTGGCGCCGGTGCACGTCAACGCCGCCGATCTGGACGCGGCCGCGGCCGCGGGTCGGTGGCTGTGGCCGAGCGGGGTCGTCGTCGTCGCCCGGGTCGTCGTCGGCGCCGACCTCGGCGCCGGCCGGTTCGCGATCGGCGACGCCGCGACCGGCTGGATCATCGAGGTGCCGCGCGGGACCCCGGGCGCGGCGGCGATCGCCGCGGGCGCCGCCGCCTGGATCGTGGTCGCCGACCCGCGCTTCGACGCGGGCCGGATGACCGTCACCGCCCGCGATGCCGAGCCGCGCTACGTCGCGGCGCCGTGACGGCGACCAGGCTCAGCGCCAGCCGCCCTCGATCCAGACGTAGTGATCGCCCTGGAGCGACCACTGCCCGCCGACCCACGTGCGCCCGGCCCGCTGACGCTCCCAGTGGCCCGGCGTCCAGACGTAGCTGCCGTCGCGCCAGACGTGGTTGCCCGTCACCCACACGTAGCCCGCGCGCGGGCGCTGCTGCTCCATCACCGGCGCCGGCGGCGGCGCGGTCGGGTACGCGGGGAGGTCGATCCACGCGTCCGCGCGCCACTCGTAGCGATCGCCACGCTGCTGCCACTCGCCGCGCTGCCAGCGCTTGCCGTTGCGGTGCTTGTCCCAGTGGCCACGGATCCAGACCCACTGCCCGGCCCGCCAGTCCCAGCGGCCCTCGATCCAGATCTTGCCGCGGCGCGCGCGGCCGGGATTCTCGGCGCGGATCGGCGGCGGAGCCGCGGTCGGGTACCCGACGACGATCGGCGGCTGCGGCCGGGCCACGACGATCGGCGGCTGCACGATCGGCGGACGCACCACCACGGTCGGCGGGCGGACCACGACGTTCGGGGGCTGGACGACGACGACCGGGCGCTTGTTGCGGTTGCGGTCGCGACCACGGCCGCGGCCGTGATCGTCCGCGGCGGCCAGCGAGGAGCCGGCCACCATCAAGGCCAGGGTCAGAAACAGGGTGCGACGGGTGCGAGCCTTCATGAGTTCTCCTTGGGGCGCCTTGGGCGGCTGGGCGGCAGCCAGATAGACGCGAGGGACGGCGCGGCCATTCAACCACGAAGACCCCTGTGGACACCGAAGGTTAGCCGAGGGCGTCGACCGGCGGGTCGAGTTCGTGAGCCTGCCGTGACCGGGTCAGCGCGTGGCGTAGTCGAGCTGCACGCGCTCGACCGCGGGCTCGTGATCGCCGTCGGTGGTGAACCGCAGGCGGTACTGCAGGAAGCGGCGCACCGGCACGCCCGGCAACGCGTTGCCGGACGCGAACTCGCCCGACCAGGCCTCGGCGGCGCACGCCGGCGCGGTGTCGCACGTGCGCAGCGCGATCGTCACGACCGCGCCGGGCGCGGGCCGCTCCAGCACGGTGATCCGGATCGAGCGACGCGACCTCGGCGCCGCCGGCCGCCAGGAGATCGCGCACCGAGCTGGTGAAGGTCGCGACCGTCGGCGTCGGACCGGTGCCGGCCGGATCGGCGTAGCGCACGGTCAGCCAGCTCTGGTCGAGGCTGCCGCCGCCGCTGGCGATGTCGAACCCCAGGCCCCAGGGCGACGTCAGCGCGCCGCCGTCGAACGCGGTCGGATGGAAGCGGTCGGTGGTGTCGCCGGTGAGCGTGTTGTTGCGCAGCGTCGTATTCGCGGCGGCGTTGCGCAGCGTGGTCGTGACGTTCGAGACCACGTTGTCGATGTTGAGGCGGTAGCCGACGTCGACGCCGGTGATCGTGGCGCCGGCCGAGGGCGTGAAGGTGAACAGCGCGGGGCCAGGCTCGCCGACCGCGCCGGCGGTGAGGGACTCGAAGCGCTCGGCGCGGCCCTCGGCCGGGCGCAGCCGCGCCGCCGGCAGCGGCTGCCCGACCAGCTCGGGGCCGCTGGCCACCGTCAGGATCGACCTCGCCCCGAGGCTCGACTCGGTGGTGTCGAACACCAGGTCGTGCCAGCCCACGGCGAGCACGAGGTCGCCCGTGGTGACGTCGAAGTTGCCATCGCCGAGGTTGATCAGCCGCTGGGTGCCGTCGACCCACAGCCGGTAGCCGTCGTCGGACTGCACCCGCAGCCGGTAGGTCCCGGCGACCGCGACGAAGAGCTGCCCGACCAGCGCACGCCGAAGGTGTTGACGTCGGTGACGCCCAGATCGGCGGGCTGGCCGAAGCCCCAGTCGACGTTCGCGGCCGCGGCGACCACGCTGGTGGCGCCGACGTCGAGGAACTGGGCCCCGTCGAAGCCGGTCATGGCCAGGCCGCCCACCCCGTCGACGCGGCACCGCGTCAGCCCGCGCGGGATCGTGGCGCCGTCGAGCCGCGGCCACAGGTCGACCGCGCCGCCGCGCTGGGCCACGGCGACCCGGAAGCCGTACCAGCCGGTCGCGGGCGCGTCGAAGGTGGCCGCGCCGCCGGCGCCGAAGTTGACGCCGATCAGCTTGGTGTACGCGGTCGATCCGATCGGCGCGAGCTCGAGGAACGCGTGATCGTCGCCGTCGAGCTGGAACCCGTGGCTGCCGGCGGTGAGGTACAGCTCGCCCCACCACCACAGCGTCCAGTCGGTCGCGGCGGTGATGCCGACGCCGGCCGGGAACGCGTCGTTGGGGAGGTTGAGATCGACGGTGCGGGCCAGGCCGAGCGGCGGGTGTCGCCGGCGGACCGAGCCGTCGGCGGTCGTGCCGTCGTCGAACGGCGGCTCGCTGCCGCCGGCGCACAGCGAGCCGACGTAGTAGGCGCGAGCGCGACCGCGCCGGCGGCCTCGAGCCGGGTCTCTCGACCTCGATGGGCGCGCCCTGGCCGAAGTCGGCGGCGGTGTCGTCGATCAGCGCGCGGCCGGTCGTGGTGGCGGCGTCGACGTCGGCGCGTCGACGTCGAGCGCGTCCGGAGCCGCGGCGTCGACAGCGGCGTCGAGTCCGCCGCGTCGAGGGTCCCGCGGCGTCGAGGTCCGCCGCGTCGGGCTCGCCGACGATCGCGTCGGGTCCGCCGCGTCAGGCTCGCCGACGATCGCGTCGAGGTCCGCCGTTAGGAGTCCGCCGCGTCGCCGCCGTCAG
>JADJUF010000019.1 GCA_016717005.1 Myxococcales bacterium
CCCAGCAGATCGAGGCGCCGCTGTACTGGCAGCGCGACCCCGACGCCGCGGGCGGCTGGCGCCACTACGCGCTGACCGGGCTGGCGCCGCTGCCGCTCGACGCGCCGGTCACGCACCTGTCCTACTACGAGGCGTTCGCGTTCGCGCAGTGGGCCGGGGCCCGGCTGCCGACCGAGTTCGAGTGGGAGGCGGTCGCGCCGCAGCTCGCCTGGGGCGCGCGCTGGGAGTGGACCGAGAGCGCGTACAAGCCGTACCCCGGGTTCCGCAAGGCCGTCGGCGCCGTCGGCGAGTACAACGGCAAGTTCATGGTCAACCAGCAGGTGCTGCGCGGGGCGTCGTTCGCGACCCCGCCGGGCCACGCGCGCCTGACCTATCGCAACTTCTTTCACGCGCCGCTGCGCTGGCAGTACACCGGCCTGCGCCTGGCGCGTCCGAGGGACGCATGATCTCGCCCGCCCAGCCCGCCGCCCGCCGGACCGATCTCGCCACGCACGTGCTCGAGGGGCTGAGCGCGCCGCAGAAGTTCCTGTCGTCGCTGTGGTTCTACGATGACGAGGGCTCGCGGCTGTTCCAGGAGATCATGGCGCTGCCCGAGTACTACCTGACCCGGCTCGAGCACCAGCTCCTCGACGAGCGCGCCGACGAGCTGGTCGGGCTGATCGCGTCGGAGCCGCGGCCGATCGATCTGCTCGAGCTCGGGAGCGGCGACGGCGCCAAGACCGTGACGCTGCTGGCGGCGCTGCACCGCGCCCACCCCGCGTGCGTGTTCCACCCGATGGACATCTCGCGCCACGCCCTCGACGAGCTGGTCAGCCGGGTCAACGCGCGCGTGCCCGAGCTGGCGGTGGCGCCGGTGTGCGGCGACTACTTCCTGGCCTGGCCCGAGACCACGCCCGATCACCGGCAGGTCGCGATGTTCCTCGGCAGCAACCTGGGCAACTTCGACGGCGCCGGCGCCGAGGCGCTGCTCGGGCGCATCCGCGGCCGCCTGCGCGGCGGCGATCTGCTGGTGCTCGGCGTCGATCTGATCAAGGACCCGGCGGTGATCCTGTCGGCCTACAACGATCCCCAGGGCGTGACCGCGCGCTTCAACCTCAACGTCCTGCGCCGGCTCAACCGCGAGCTCGACATGGACTTCGACCTGACGACGTTCCGGCACTACCCGACCTACTCGCCGCTCGATGGCGCGGCCCGCAGCTTCCTGATCAGCACCCGGGCGCAGGTGATCACCAGCCGGGTGCTCGGGCGCTCCTTCGAGCTCGGCGCGGGCGAGGCCATCTACACCGAGCAGTCGCAGAAGTACAGCCGCGCCTCGATCGAGCGCCTCGCCGCCGCCACCGGGTTCGCGGTCAAGGCGTTCGTCACCGATCCGCGCGAGTGGTACGCGCTGGTGGTGTGCCGCACCGTCGCGGGCCCGACCGCGACGCCGTGACGCCGCGACGCCGCGCGCGCGCCGCGTCTCGAGATCGGGTCGACGAGGCGGCTCGGGAGGTCGCCCCCACTTCGAACGCGCCGCCCTACTCGTCGTCGTCGTCGCGCTCGTCGTCGTAGCCGGGGTCAGGGCCGAGCTCGACGTCGGCGTAGTCCTTGATCATCGGCTTGCCGCACTGGAGCGCGGCCGGCTTGTGCTGGGTGGCGACGTCGGCGCCGACCGGGGTGGCGCGCGCGCGGACCTCGGCCAGCCGGGCCCACAGCACCGCGCCGTCGGCGAACCCGACCGCGACCTCGGCGCCGCTGGGGTCGACACCGATCGCGGTCGCGTCGAAGCCGACGACCTCGTCGGGCAGCGGCCACGCCACCACCGCGTGGGTCGTCGGGTCCCACAGGTAGATCGACGCGCCGACCAGCGCCAGCGCGTCGCTGCCCGGGATGAAGGCGACGGCCTCGATGTTGTCGTCGACCAGCTCGAGCCCGCCCAGCCCCCGCTGCTTGGCGGTGTCGTACAGGTGCGCCGTGACGCCGTCGTAGGACACCGCGCGCTCGCGGCCGCGCTCGAGCCACAGGTACAGCGGGTCCTCGCAGTCGTAGGCGTGGAACCCGAACAGCGCCCGCCGGTCCGGTCGCACGACGTAGAACGCGTGGTCGTCGTTGAACGCGAGGCGGCCGGTGGCGAGGTCGAGGTCGAGCAGGAACAGCGCGTCGGGGCGTCGCAGCCACGTCGTCGGCCGCGAGGCGCCGTGCTGGATCATCACCCGGTCGTCCCGGTCCCACGCCAGGTCGTCGCCGTGGCGATCGACCGAGGAGCTCGACGCCTGCTCGTCGATCGGCGTCGGCGCCGCGGTCGTCAGGTCGGCGGCGAAGACCCCGTCGAAGGTCGCGTAGAGCGCGTCGCGCCCCGGGGCGACGTCGAGGGCCTCGACCGCGGCCGTCGCGCCGGTGGCGGCGACCTGGCCGCGGCGCCAGACGCGCAGCCGATCGGCGGCGGAGATCACCGCGCCCTCGAGCGCGGCGATCGTGCTGACCCCGCCGAGGTTGGTCCCGGACGCGGTGACGACCGTACCGGTGGCGGTGTCGACGACGCCGAGCCGGTACGTGCCCATCTGGATCAGCACCCGCGTCGAGGCCGGGATCGGATGCAAGCGCAGGACCGCCGCCGGCAGCTCGATCGTCCGCGCCGCCGTGCCGGCCGCCGCCGCCAGCACGGTCAGGTGGCGGCGCGCCGCCGCGACCACCGCGCTGCCGTCGTCGAGCCAGATCGGGCCGCCGAGCGCGGTCGTGTAGCGCGCGCGCACCGCGCCGTCGGCGCCCGTGATGGCCACCTTGCTGCCGGCGACCGACAGGCCGAGCCCACCCGGCCCCCGCACCCACAGAGGCCCGCCGGTCGGGACGGCGGTCACGGTCCCGGCGACCAGGTCGCCGAGCCGGGCCGGGCCCGTGCGCCCGACGCGCTCGACGTAGGCGTGGCTGGCGTCGACGAAGCGCGGCCGGTCGCACGCGTCGAGGCCGGTGAACACCTTCACCGCTGCCAGCGTCGTCGCGTCGCGCAGGGTCGGCCACCGATCGGCGCTGCACGTGAGCACCCGGGCGCCGTCGGGCGAGACCGCCATCGTGAAGGTGCCACCGGCGGCCGCGCCGGCCGCGGGCTCCGGCAGCGCGAGCGGCGCGACCGCGAGCGACGCCGGGTCGATGGTCCAGGCCGCCGCGGCCTTGGCGGCTTGGCCGTAGGCGAGCACCTGGCCGCCGGCGCGCACCAGCCGCGACGGCGCGCCCGCGCCGAAGTCGGCGGCGGTCACGGTCACGGCGCCGGTGGTGAGATCGATGACGGCGAGCCTGCGGCCGGCGATGAGGCCGAGGGCGCGTCCGCGATCGACCGCGAGCAGATCGATGACCGTCGCCGGCAGGCGCCACGCCGGTTCGACGCCGGCGGTCCACATCCAGTCCGGCCCCGCGCTGGGCGCGGTCGGCGTCGTCGGCGCCCCGTCGGACGCCGTGCCGACGGCCGCGGCCGGCGTCGGCGGTGCGGTCGTGCCCGGGGCCGTCGGTGCGGCCGGGTGGCACGCGGCGCTGGTCATCAGGGTCGCGAGGATGCCCCCGTAGACCGAGGTGCGTCGGAGCCCAGGACTCTGCATCGCGCGACTATAGCTGCGCGCGCGGATCGTCAGGCGCGCCCGGCCGTCATTGCACCACCAGGTCGTCGTCGAAGCGCCTGTCGGGGGCTCCCCCCCGACGGGGGAGGGTTCGGCGACGAACCCTCTGGAGCTCAGTCGTCGAGCTCCGGGTAGCGACGGAAGATGCCGTGCTCGTTGAACGGGAGCCGGCGCTCGGACGCCAGGTAACGCGCGAGTCGTGGGCGCGCCGCCACCCTGTCGCGCAGCGCGAACAACGACGGCAGGTCGGCGCGCACGCGCGCGAGCGCCCGCGGGAAGGCGTAGCTCAGGCCCTCGACCACCTGGAACCCGGCCAGGTCGGCGTAGCTCACGTCGTCGCCGACCAGCACGCCGCGCGGGTTGCGCTCGAGCAGCTGCTCCAGATAGCCGAGGTACTTCGGGATCCGCGCGGCGCGGAACGCCGCGGCGCGCTGCCGGGCCGCGTCGCGCTGGTCCTCGTAGTACTGCGCGACCGAGAGCGGGTGGTGGCTGTCGTGCGCCTCGGCCACCAGATCCGCGATCGTCAGCGCGACCGCGCGCGCGGTCAGCCGGCCCTGTTCGTCGCCGGGCGCCAGCCCCAGGCGCTCGCCGAGGAACGCGGTGATGGCCGCGGTCTGGCTCACCCACAGCTCGCCCGCGCGCAGGAACGGCGGCGCCAGCGGCACGAGCGGTCCGGTCCCCTCGCCGCGCATCAGCGCCTGCATGCGCGCGACGCCGCCGGGCGTGCGCGCGACGTCGACGTACGCGACCCCGGCGTCCTCGAGCACGAGCCGCACGAACTCGCCGCGGCCCTGGATCGAGGGCCAGTAGTAGAGCTCGTAGGTCATCGCATCCTCCGCGCCGAGCGTACGCCCGCGCCGCACCGCGATGGGCGCGCGAGGTCGCGCGGCGCCACGCCGGGGGGCGGCAGTTAGGGCGTGCCGCGGCTCGCGCGCGGTGCGTCTGGGCGCGTATCGTGGGGCCGGTCGCCTGCCACCGGTCGGTGGAGGACGGCCGACGAAACCTCGGGGGAGGACTCATGACGCTCGCGCACCGCTCGTTGTTGTTGCTCGCGATCCCGCTCACCGTCGCCGCGTGCGGCAAGAAGAAGGACGACGCCGGCAAGCCCGCCGCGCCCGCGGCTGGGACGGCCGCGCCCGCGCCCGCGACCGGGACGGCCGCGACGCCTGCGCCCGCGACCGGGACCGCCGCGGGCACCGCCGCCGTCGCGCCGCCGCCGCCGGCCGCGACCTCGTCGATCAAGGTCGACGACGAGCTGATGGCCGCGCTCAAGGCGGTCGCGTCGGCGTGCACGATCGAGCCGAAGGACATGCGGGTCAGCTGCGCCAACGGCGAGGACAAGGCCAAGGACGACCTGCTCGGCTACAACGGCCGCAAGCCGCAAGAGGCGGCGCCGACGCTGGCGGTCGCGCTGGCGGACGCCGATCCCAAGCTCGCGACCGTGGCGGCCGAGGCCCTGGCGGGCTCGCGCTTCAACGGCGGCTGGGGCGAGGGCGTCGGGGTCGGCGCGGTCAGCAAGGACGTCGCGCGCCTGCTCCTGGCGACGATCGAGAAGCTGCCGGCCATCGGCCCGTACCAGGCGCGGCGGGTGATCGGCTCGGTCATGACCGCGGCCTCGCTCGCGGATCTCGACGCCGAGGCCCACGCGATGCTGGAGCGGAACCCCGACGAGTGGGTCCAGAAGGGCGGCTGGAAGGCGTCGACGCTGTACGGGCGGCTCAAGCCGTTCCCCAAGCTCGAGGCGATGGCCAAGGACAACGCCAAGGACCCGACGCTGGTCGCGGCGAACGCGCTCAACAGCTTCTACAACATCACCGACGACGAGCGCGCCACGTTGTGCCCGTGGGCGATGAGCAAGGTCAGCGTCGACGCGCCCGAGGGCGAGGCCGAGATCTTCGGCCAGGTCGGGGCCATCCTGACCAACTGCAAGGGCACCTGGATCGATCAGCTCCAGGACTTCGCCGACGCCCAGCTCGCCAAGAAGGTGTTCGATCGCCAGTACTACTTCGTGTTCCGCGAGCTGTGCCACGACTTCATCAAGGGCCAGACCACCGATCGGGCCACCGAGGCCCAGTGCGAGCGCAACTTCAAGTTCCTCGAGAAGGTCGTCAACACCGACGGCGTCGAGCCGACCAACCGCGGCTACGCCCTCGACGCGATCAGCTACCAGCGCCGCGACGAGAAGTCGCTCAAGCTGATGCAGAAGTACCAGAAGCACAAGGTCAAGGAGATCGCCGAGACCGCCCAGAAGTCGATCAAGATGCTCGAGGGCTACGTCAAGAAGTAGCCCGAGCGGTTCGCGCGGCGGGGCCAGTTCGGGTGGCCACGCTGGCAACTGGCCCAGATCACACGGCGATCGAGGGGCGGGCGGTGTGGCGGAAAAAGTTGTCACATCGCGGCGAACGCGGCCCTGCAACCACAGGAGGCCGCCGATGTCTGACCGCACGTTCCGTTCGTCGCACGAGTCCGAGGGGGTGACGCCGCTGCTGGGCTACCGGCCCTCTCCGGGCAAGTCGAGCCTGACCTCCCGCCTCACCGGGCGCGGTCCGCTGGCGCGCGCCGCCGACCTCGGGGCCTCACGCGCCGGTGGCCGCGATGCCAATGGCGTCGCCCGCGACGCCGAGCCGGCGGTCGCGGCCGCCACGTCGTCGGCTGGCACCGCGCTGCCGGCCGGTGCGCGCGATCGCTTCGAGTCGTCGCTGGGCGTCGATCTAGGGGCGGTCCGGGTCCACACCGGGCCCGACTCCGCCCACGCGAGCGCCGCGGTCGGCGCCCGCGCGTACACGATCGGCAATGACATCCACTTCGCCGACGGCCAGTATCGACCGGACGATCCGTTCGGCATGCACCTCCTGGCCCACGAGGTCGCGCACACCGTGCAGCAATCGAGCGGCACCCCGCGACGCCAACACAAGCTCGAGGTGACGGCGCCCGGCGACGTCGCCGAGGTCGAGGCGGATCGCGCCGCCGACGCGATGGTGATCGGAGCGCCGGCGTCGATCGGCTCGATGCAAGGCGTCGGGCGGGTGATCGCGCGCGCGGCCGACCCGGCGGCGCCGGCCACGGGCGCGGCGCCTGCGGCCGACGGTGCGGCGCCCGCGGCCGACGGCAAGGGCGAGGCGATGGGCAGCAAGGAGAAGCCGTTCCCGGTCGGGCTCGACGGCGTGAGCCTGTCGCTCGGCAAGGGCAGCGCCCTGAAGATCCCGTGGGCCATGAACGAGATGTCGATCAGCAAGAGCTGGAAGGCCGAGGAGAAGCTCGAGAAGACGCTGAGCAAGCAGATCGCGGTGCCGGCTGGCGCGCTGCCGGGCGGCCTGTCGATGACGGCCAGCGGCACCGCCAGCCTGGGCGCCTCGGTGTCGGCGAACGTCACCGGCAGCGTCGTCCAGCTCGGCGGCCCGCACACCGACAGCGCCGGCGCCGAGGTCTCGGTCAGCGGCAGCGCCGGGCTCGAGGCCACGGTCGAGGGCATGCTCGGGCTCGGCGCGTACGTCGGCATCCCGCCGATCAACGTCGGCGCCGAGGGCTACGTCACGCTCGGCGCGACCACCAGCGCCAAGGCCACGGTCGCCGGGCAGGGCCGGTTCTTGCCGTCGGGCGGCTGGAGCGGCAGCGTGACCTTCACCGTCCCGCTCGAGGCCAAGATCACCGGCACCGGCGGCATCCGGTTGTTCTACTCGTCGCTCATCAAGTCGGGTGAGCTGCAGAAGTTCGAGCTCAAGAGCGTCGACATCGCCAAGGCCTCGATCGCCTGCGTCATCCAGTGCGATCTCGCCACCGGCCAGGCCACCGATCACACCGTGACCACGTTCGAGGTCTTGCCGCTGTTCCAGAGCGTGCCCGTGACCGCGGCCGAGTACCGGCAGTGGGCCAAGCGCGAGGAGGGCGAGCGCGACGGCGGCAGCGGCTCCGGGCCTGGGGTGCCCCCGTCAGCGTTCGACGAGCCCGAGGAGGACAAGAGCTTCGACGAGCTGTGCGGCGAGGATGATCCCTCGGTGATGTGCGACCCGGGCGGCGATCCCGACTCGATCATGTACGGCTCCGGCCCCGGCGTCCCGTGACCGTGCGGCGACCGCCGCGCCGGGGGCCAGCGCGCGGCCGCGGGTCGCCGGCACCGCCGGCCTCGAACGTAGACCCTCGTCCGCGCTGTCGTGGACCGCTGCGACCAAGCCGCGCGCGCGCGTCAGCCGTCGGCGCTGTGGTCCCTCGGCCGCGGTCCGCGCCGTCCCGTCGTCGCGATCACGTCGTCGCGGGCCGGCCGGAGCTCCCGGCGCGGCGCCGGCGCGGGGGCCGCTGACCGGCCCGGTCTCGGTCAGGTCGGGGTGCGGGCGGTGTGGACGATGGCCATCGACACCGCGGTGTCGACGTCGGGCGCGAACGCCAGCCGCCCGGGGATGCGCTTGATGCCGGCGCGCTCGACCAGCGCCCGCGGCTCGGCGCCCAGGCCGGCGACGATGACCTTGCGGCCGTCGCGGCCGAGCTGGTCGAGCATCGACTCGAGCGCGACCAGGCCGGTCGCGTCCATCACGTCGACCTTCGTCATCGACAGGATCAGGGTCCGGGTGTCGCCGCCGATGGTCTCGAGGGTCTCCATCGCGAGGTGGGCAGCGCCGAAGAACATCGGCCCGGCGATCTCGTACATCCGGACGCCGGGCGGCATGTCGAACCGCTCGGCGGCCCCGGTGTCGAGCGTGACCTTGGTGAGCACGGCCATCCGGCGCATGAACAGCAACGCCGCGAGCATGACGCCGACCGACACCGCGATCACCATGTCGAACACCACGGTCAGCGTGAAGCAGGTCAGCAGGACCAGCACGTCGCTGCGCGGCGCGATCCGGATCAGCCGCACGAAGTGCCGGACCTCGCTCATGTTCTTGGCGACGACGAACAGCAGCGCCGCCATCGCCGCGAGCGGCAGGTAGGCCATCAGCGGCGCCAGCGCGATCGTGCAGGCCAGGATGAACAGCGCGTGGACCACCGACGACAGCGGCGAGCGCGCGCCGGCGCGGATGTTGGTCGCGGTGCGGGCCAGCGCGCCGGTGCAGGCGATGCCGCCGAAGAACGGGCACACCATGTTGCCGACGCCCAGCGCGATCAGCTCGGCGTTGGGATCGTGCTTGGTGCCGGCCATGCCGTCGGCGATCACCGCCGACATCAGCGACTCGATGGCGCCCAAGACGGCGATCGCGAACGCCGACGGCAGGAGCTCCCGGATGAGCCCGTAGGTCAGGCTGAAGGGCTGGCCGTGGGCGTCGCCGAGGTGCCACGGCAGGACCGGCAGCGGCGGCAGCGGCGGGATGCCGTGGACGGTCTCGCCGTCGATCACGACCGTGAACGTCGAGCCGATCGTGTTGGCGTGGAAGCCGTCGATCAGGTGGGCCAGGAGCGCGGTCAGGCCCGCGGCCGCGACCATCGCCAGGAGCGGCGCCGGGACGCGCTTGATGATCCGCGGCAGGCCGATCAGCAGCGCCAGCGTCACCCCGCACACCAGCGCGTCCCAGCCGCTGGCGCTGGCGCGGCCGTCCCAGAGCGCGCCGAGGAAGTCGATCGTGCCGTGGGGCTTGCCGGGCAGGTGGATCCCGAACGCGTCGCGCAGCTGGATCACCGCGATCACCACGGCGATGCCGGCGGTGAAGCCGGTCGTGACCGGGTGGGGGATGAACTGCATCAGCTTGCCGAGCCGCGCGACCCCCATGAGCACGAGGATCACGCCGGCCATGAAGCCAGCGACCAGCAGCCCGCCGACGCCGTGGCGCGCGACGATCGGCTCGAGGATGACGACGAACGCGGCGGTCGGCCCGGTGATCTGCATCCGGCTGCCGCCGAGCAGGGCGCAGACGATGCCGGCGATGATCGCGGTGTAGAGGCCGTGCTGGGGCGCGACGCCGGTGGTCTTGGCCAGCGCCATCGACAGCGGCAGCGCGACGATGCCGACGACCAGCCCGGCCATCGCGTCGGCCCGCAGGTCGGCCAGCGTGTAGCCCTCCTTCAGGCGGCTGCGCAGCGCCGAGCCGAGCTGATCCTTGATGCCGTAGGCGAGGGCGAGCTGCGAGCGCACCGCATCAGTGAGCTCGTCGACGTACCGCATCAGCCGGCGGACCATAACGCACGCGTTCGAACATGTCACGACGCGCGGGCGGGTGCGGCGCGGGCACGTGCGCGTGCGCATCGCGTCAGCGCGCGACGATGGTCCCGCTCGATGCCGGCGGCGGTGGCGTGCGGCGGTCCGCGCTGCCGAAGGCGCGCAACCAGGCGCTCGCCACCGCCAACGGACGATGCCACGTCGTTTCTCTCGGCGAGCAAGGCGAATTGCCACGACAATGTGTCGCGTTGCCGCGCGACGGGGCCGGATCGCGCCGGCCCCTGCGGCAACTCATTGGATTCCGGCGCTTCCTCGCGTGGACCGCGAAGTGCAAAGTGCGTCGCAGTGCTCTCTAGCGACACAGCCTTCGACACACACCTCCCAGCAGGCCTGCAGCGGAAGGCCTCGACGCACTTCACGCCGATCGACGTCGCTCGGTGCGCCGCGGCGCTCCTGGCGCCGCGAGCCGGCATGTCGGTGCTCGACGTCGGCGCCGGCGCGGGGAAGTTCTGCATCGCGGCAGCGGGCGCAGTCCCGGGCGCCAGCTTCGTCGGCGTCGAGTTCAGGCGCCACCTGGTCAGGGTCGCGACCCGCCTCGCGAGGCGCGCGGGCCTTCAGAACGTGCGGTTCATCCACGCCAACGCGCTCGATCTCGACTGGTCCAGGTTCGACTCGTTCTACCTGTACAACCCTTTCGCCGAGCAGCTGTTCGCGGACAGGCTCGTCATCGATCGGACCATCGACCTCGACCCGATCAACTTCATCCTGTACGTGACGGGGGTCCGCCAGCGCCTCGCCGACGCGCCCGTGGGGACGCGCGTCGCCACCTACCATGGGTTCGGCGCGCCGCCGCCGCTAGGCTACGAGCTCGCGCACGAGCAGCAGGCGGGGACTGATCGCGTCGAGCTGTGGATCAAGACGCACACGATCACGCTCGCCGCGGCGACGCGCGAGGTAGGAGCGTGACGCGCACGCGCGTCGACGCCGCGCTCGAGGTCAGGCCCCGGCACGAGCCGCGAACGCGCGCGCGCGTCACCGCCGCCGCGGCGCACGACACGGCGGTCCCATGACGAAGCAGCACCGACGCCGACCGCGGCCAGGCCGAGTCCGAGCATCGGGCATCGACCACGCCTTCGACGCGCTGGTGCCCGCTGACGTTCGGCACCTGTCGCAGGCCCACTGGACGCCGATCGGCGTCGCGATCCGGGCCGTGTCCCTGCTGGCGCCGACCCGGTCCACGCGCGTGCTCGACGTCGGGGCCGGCGTCGGCAAGTTCTGCGCTGTTGGCGCGATGTCTTCGCTCGGGCTGTGGTGCGGGGTCGAACAGCACGAGGACCTCGTCCGCGCCGCGCGGCGCCTGGCCCGGTGGCTCGGCGTCGCGGATCGAGCGGAGTATCTGCACGGCGACGCGCTCGCGATCGACTGGGCGGAGTTCGACGCGGTGTATCTCTACAACCCGTTCGAGGTGCCGCTGGTTCCGGATGCGCTGACCACGCAGGAGCGGGCGGTCGCGTTCGAGGTCCAGGTCGCGCGCGTCAAGGAGCGTCTCGCCAGCCTTCGGGGCGGAACGCGCGTGCTGACGTTCAACGGCTTCGGCGGCGCGATGCCCGCGAGCTATGAGCTCGTCTACCATGAGCGCAGCCCGCTCGCTGGCCTGGACCTGGCGCTGTGGACGCAGCGATCGCGACGCCAGCGGGGTCGGGATCCATCGTGACGGTCGGTGTGCGCGAGGTCGCCCAGCGGTCGAACGCGTCCGGGGATCTCGACGAGCCGGGCGGCACGCGCGCGGTGGAGGCGGCCGCGTGACCGGCTCCCGGCGACGGCGCATCGCGCTCGTGGCCGACGCGACCGACGCGCGCACGGCGCTCGCGGGCTACCTCGTGAGCGCTGGGTTCGACGTGCACGCGTGCGACAAGGTCGCGCGGCCAGCCTCCTTCAGCGCGCTCGTCGCCGTCACCGCGCGCGATGACGGCGACGCGTGGCTCGCCGACGTGCGCTCGTGGATCAAGGTGACGGAGGATCCGCGCATCGTCGTCGTGACGACGAGGCCGACCCTGTTCAGGGCCCTCGCGGCCGCCCACGGTGGGCGACTCTGTGTGCTGGCGGCCCCGGCGTTTGGCTGGGCGGTGGTCGACGCGCTCCGGGCGGTCGACCTGTCGCTGCCGCGTGGCGTGTGACCGGCCCGAGGGGCCCGAGGCCACCCTGACGTACAGTGCGCGCATGAGTCGTAGGACAACACCGCCCGTCGTCGTCCTCGAGCCGGTCTCGGTCTCGCCGGTGATGCGCTCATTCGAGCGGATCCTGCGCGCCGTCGCGACCAAGGACGTGACCGTCACGTTCGTGGGCGAGAGCGGTTCAGGCAAGGAGGTCATGGCGCGCCGCCTGCACGATCTCTCGCCGAGGCGCGTCGGGCCGTTCGTGCCCATCAACTGCGCGGCGATCCCCGAGGCGCTGTTCGAGAGCGAGCTCTTCGGCCATGAGCGCGGGGCCTTCACCGGCGCGACGGAGCGCGGCCAGGGGAAGGTCGAGATGGCGAGCGGCGGGACGCTCTTCCTCGACGAAGTGGCCGAGATGCCGCTCGCGCTGCAGCCGAAGCTGCTCCGCTTTCTCGACACGCATCGCTTCATGCGCGTCGGTGGCACGAAGAAGCTCGAGGTCGACGCGCGCGTCGTGCTGGCGACGCTCAGGCCCCTCGAGGAGGAGGTCCGCTCGGGGCGGTTCCGCGCGGACCTCTACTATCGGATCCAGGGCATCGTGCTCGAGGTCCCGCCCCTGCGAGCGCGCCGCCGCGACATCCCGGCGCTGATCGCCGCGTTCATCGCGCAGCTGGCAGCGATCCACGACTGCACGCCGGCGCGGCTGACCCGGAGCGCGCGCGCGGCGCTCATCGCACACGATTGGCCGGGCAACGTCCGTCAGCTGCGGAACGTGATCGAGTTCGTGACCATCCTGCGGGCCGGCAAGTCGGTGCGCGTCCAGGACCTACCGCCAGGGTTCGCGCGAGCCGGCGAGCCCTCCGCCCGTGGCGGCGCCGGGCCGGCGCTCGATCTCGAGCGACCGCTGGCAGAGATCGTCGACGCGATCTTCGAGCACGTCATCGCCCGCGAGCACGGGAACCTCACGCGCGCCGCACAGCGCCTCGGGGTCAGCATTCGGACGCTCCAGCGGCGGTCGCGACGTTGACGCGGCGGGATCCCAATTCAGGCGAGACCTCGGATCAGATCAGAGCTTGTAAGTTCTTCGGTCGAGCACCGAGCCGCGCGCCGGGAGTCTCGCGTCTTGGGGTTGTGGGCCCCGTCGGGGCTTGCCCCCGACGGGGGAGGGCCTGGCGACAGGCGCTCTGAAACTCAGAGCTTGTAACTGTTTCGGGCGAGCACCGAGCCGCGCGCCGGGAGTCTCGCGCTTGGGTGGTCTTGGGTGGGGGCCCTCATCGGGGCTTGCCCCCGACGGGGGAGGGCCTGGCGACAGGCCCTCTGAAACTCAGTTGCCGCCGGGCTTCCGGCAGACGAGCGCCTTGAACTCGTGCGGGACCAGGCCCATCAGGCGGTCCTCGATCCGGTCCCAGCGCAGCTCGCCGATCGTGGTCAGGTCGATCTGGGGGCCGAGCTGCTCGGCGAGGAGCTCGCGGGTGTAGCCGAGCTTGGGCAGGGTCGCGCCGAGATCGGCGGCCAGCGCCTGGAGCGCGCGGAAGTGCGAGCGGGTCGTGGCCAGGCCCTCGAGCGTGCGCTCGAGGCCGATGATGTCCATGACGAACTCGATCTTGGCGTCGAGGCCCTTGGTGATCGCGGCCTGCTGCAGGTGGCCGAAGTGGGTCGACAGCTCGGGGTGATCGAGGTGCGACGACAGCTTGGGCCACATCGCGCGCTCGCCGAACTCGGTGACCACCGCGACGCCCTCGGGCGCGAGCCAGCGCGCGACGCGGATCATCAGCTCGAGCGCGCCGGTCAGCAGGTAGAACGGCTCGGTGGCGTCGTCGAGCACGATCCCGAGCTCGGTGACCAGCTCGCCGGGGCGGCCCAGCGCGGCGACCATGGCCGGATCGACCTCGCCGCCGCTGTCGGTGAGCCCGACGTCGGCGCGGTGGAGCTGCACCGCCGGCAGATCGCCGACCATCTCGTTGGACAGGATCAGATCGAAGCTGTCGGCGGCGTGATCGGCGGTGAGCACGTCGCCGACGATCACCGTCACCGGCAGGCCCGCGGTGCGGGAGCGCTGGGCCTCGGCCAGGCGCGGCGAGATCTCCTGGATCGTGTAGCTGACCTCGATCCCGCGGCCCTGCAGCGCCGAGCACACCGCGCGCGCGACGTAGCCGAGGCCGCCGCCGATCTCGAGCACGCGGATCGCCCGGGCCGGCAGCCGGTCGGCGAGGCCGTCGACGAGCGCGTGGCCGTAGGTGCGGCCGGCCAGGGCCGGGTGCGGCTCGCGCAGCAGGTGCGACAGCGTCGTCTCCTGGTGATCGAACTGCTGCTCGGCGTCGGCGAGGCCGTGGTAGTAGACGTTGGTCGCGACGTCGGTGATCGGCGTGTCCAGGGGCTGGCCGGGCGTCCAGGCCGGGTACGGCATCGTCGAGATCAGGTAGCTGGGCGTGGTCGACGGCCGCTTGGCGTACATCGACATCGGGAACGCCGACAGCTTGAGCGCCTGCACGCTCGAGTGGGTGAGGCGGTGGACCAGCGCCGCGATCCGCTTGGGATCGTGCGTGGCCCGGAGCTCGTTGAGGCGGACCTCGCCGTCGCACGCGTCCCAGATCGCCGTCTCGATCGGATCGAGCTCGACGCGCTGGATCGGGCGGTCGCCCCAGGCGGTGTAGATGGTCAGGTGATCGCCCTGGCGGCGCCAGACGTTCCACTTGCCGCGGACCGCGATCATCGGCCAGATGCCGCCGACCTCGTCGTCGTCGGGCTCGACCAGGCACGCTTGCTGGTAGAATACGTCGACGAACTGACCGGCCTGGCCGTCGAACCGGTCGGCGTGGGCCGCGACCACGTCGGCGGCGGTACGGACCTCGGCGAACTGATCGAGGAACTCGACCAGGTCCGGCGACATCTGCAGCAGGTAGCCGTAGAGGTCGTGATAGAGGTACACCGCGCCCTGGTGGGCGAAGGTCGACAGGTGCTGCGAGCGGCGAAGGACGTCGGGGGAGGCGGCCACGGCTCGTTGGTATCACGTCGGGCCCGTCGCCACAGCCGGCCGCCGCCGGCGCAACACCGGCGCCGCCCACCGCCTTGGGTCGGTCGCGACGTCGAAAGATGGTGCCCGGGCGCCTGAATCGGCGACCGGCGCGACCAGTCACAGCACCATGACCCTCGCCTCCAACCGCAGCCTCCTCGTCGCCCTGCTCGCGGCCGCCACCACCGGCGGCTGCACGGCCCGCTTCGCCGCCCGCGGCACGGTGCGCACCGCGCCGCCGCCGCCGGCCCGTGCGACGGTCGTGGTCCACACGCCGGCCCAGGCCCCGCCGCCGCCGATCGTGCCGCCGGCGCCGCCGGTGGTCCAGCCGGCGCCACCGCCGCCGCCGATCGTCCAGCCAGCGCCGCCGCTGCAGATCGCCGGCACGCCAGTGGTGCGGGTCGGCGTCAACTTCGAGGATCAGGGCGCCCATGGCGACCGCGACTACAACGACGCGGTGATGTGCTTCCAGGGCCGGTTCAAGGTCGACGGCACCCAGGTGGTCTCGACCGAGCGCCAGGAGGTGATCGCGTCGACCTCGAGCATCAGCGCGTGCCGTCACCGCGTGCGCGTCGAGATCATCCACGCTGACGGCGGCCACGAGACCCCGGTCGAGTTCGCGTCGAACTCCGGCGCGCGGGTCGCGATGCACTTCGAGCCGGGCTCGCGGCTCGAGGTCTCGGTGCAGAGCCTGAGCGGCGGCTGCTCGTCCGATGTGATGTCGATGCACGATCAGACCGCCGCGCGCGTGCTGCTCGATCAGTGCAACACCACCGGCCGGTGAGCGGCCGCGGTCACAGCGCGGCGCAGAAGCCGGCCTCGACCGAGGCGCCGACCGCGACGGTCGCGTTGAACGGCGCGCCGGTGAACGTCGCGCGGCTCCCGGCCTGGGTGAACTCGCTGTTCCAGGCGTTGTTGATCGTGCCGTCGACGGTGACCGTGACCCGCCACGTGACCGGCGCGGCGCTGACGTTTGCGACGATCAGCTTCGCGCAGTAGCCGGTCGGCCACTGATCGGTCGGCTCGACGGTCGCCGTCACGCCCGGCGAGTCGGCAGGATCGCCGGAGCCGGAGCCGGAGCCGGAGCCGGAGCCGGAGCCGGAGCCGGAGCCGGAGCCAGAGCCAGAGCCAGCGCCGGAGCCGGAGCCAGCGCCGGGATCGATCGCGGCGGCGCGCACGCGGAAGTGCGCGGTCTGGGTGATCGCGACGATCAGATCGTCGATCGCGTATGCCCCGTCGCCGAGCCCGGCCGCCAGCTCGGCGCTCAGGCAGTCGAGGCGCGCGCGCTCGTCCTGGCCGGTCGCCCAGCGCAGCCACTGGGTCGAGAAGCACGCCTGGACCGCGTCGGTCGTGGCCAGGTGCGCGCTGAGCCCCGCGACGCCCGTGAACGCGCCGTCGGCGCCGGCGCTGCCGAGGATCTCGCCACCGTCGTCGATCGGCAGCCCGGCCTCGGTGGTGCGGCCGCGGCCGATGCCGTCGAAGCGCTCGAACGCGAAGCCGATCGGATCCATCAGGCGGTGGCAGCCGCTGCACGTGACGAGCTGCGCGTGGGCGGCGTAGCGCTCGCGGGTGGTCAGCGACGGGTCGAGCGGCGGCGGCTGCGCGTTGATGCCGGGCGGCGGCGGCGGCAGCTCCTGGCACAGCAGGCGCTCGCGCACCAGCTTGCCGCGGTGGATCGGCGACGACGAGTTGGCGCGCGCGTGGACCGCCAGCACCGCGCCGCTGGCGAGCAGGCCGCCGCGGGCGCTGGCGTCGACGGGCCCGAACCCGGTGGCGTCGACCGCGGTCGGCGCCGGCAGGCCGTAGAACTGCGCCAGCGGGCCGTCGACGAACGTCGTGCCGCCGGTGAGCAGCTCCGGCACCGTGCCGCCGCCCTGCACCACGGTCGCGACCCGCCGGCGGATCTCCTCGGTCATCGCCGCGCGCACCGCCGGCGTCAGCTCAGGGTACGTCATCGGGTCCTTGGCGACCGTCGCCAGCCGCTCGACGTCGAGCCACTGACCGGTGAAGCGATCGATCGACGCGCGCGCTCGCGGCGACGCCAGCATGCGCCGGGCGTGGCGCGCGAGCTCGGTCGGGTCGCGCAGCTGGTCGGCGGTCGCGGCGTGCCACAGCTCGTCGTCGGGCGGCGCCGCCCACAGGAAGTACGACAGCTCGCTCGCGAGCTCGTACGAGGTCAGCGGGTAGGTCCCGTCGGGCGCGGCCTCGCCGATCTCGCTGCGGTACAGGAACGCCGGGGACTGCAGCAGGCCGGCGATCACCAGGCCGAGCCCGCTGGCGTGGGGCGCGACCTCGGGATCGGGCTGAGCGCGGCCGACCTGGTAGACCGCGAGCCAGCGCTCGACCTCGGGCGCGGTCAGCGGCCGCCGGATCACCCGGGCGCCGGTGGTCTCGAGCCACGCGCGCGCGCACGCGCCGCCGTCGCCGGCGCACGCGGCCTCGGGCCGGGCGGCGACCGCCGCGGCGATCTCCTCGGCGGCGGCGCGCAGCTGCTCGGCCAGCAGCGGCGACACCTCGAGCGCGCGGGCGTTGTTGTCGAAGCCGGCGACGACCACGTCGGCGACCAGCCCGGGCGCGTAGGCGGCGTCGAGGCTGAACAGCGCCGCGATCGTGTTGTCGTACTCGGTGCGCGACAGCCGCCGCAGGAGCCGCGGCCCGGGCGCGCCGGGCGTGCAGACCGGCGCGGCCCCGGCGCACGCCGCCGCGTCGCCGCGGATCTGGCCGACGAAGGCGACCAGCGCCTCGTGCTCGGGCGAGCCGGCGATCACCAGCGCGCCGCCGGGGTGATCGGTGCCGAGCGGACGGCGCAGCAACAACGGCTCGCCGTCCTCGGTGGTGCGCGCCATGCGCTCGGCCGCCGCCAGGTTGTCGCCCATCGCGCCGGCGGCGCTGCCCGGCGCCGACAGCACGAACCGCGAGCGCCGCGCCAGGCCGGTCGGGGTTGTGGCAGATGTTGCAACGGTTCTCGAGCACCGGGCGCCAGACCTCGGCCTCGAACGCGGCCAGGTCGGGCGGGCACGGGGACGCGTCGTCGCCGGCGCAGGCGAGCGCGAGCGGCAGCGCGAGCGCGATCACGATCAGGGACAGGGCGTGGCGCATGGGATCCTCACAGCCCCGGCAGCGGGCCGGCGCCGGTCGCGGGGTTGCCGAACGTGGTCGTGGACAGGCCCAGGGCCTGGCAGATCGACACCAGCAGGCGCGCGTGGCTGGCGCCGTTGGTGCGCAGGTAGCGCCCGGGCGTGAACGCGCCGCCGCCGGCGAGGACGAACGGCACGTCGGTGCACACGTGGGCGCGGCTGTCGCCCATCTCCTTGGCCCACACCACCAGCGTCGAGTCGAGCAGCGTGCCGCCGTCGGCATCGGGCGTGGCCGCGAGCCGATCGAGCAGGTAGCCGAACTGGGTCGCGAACCAGCGCTCGGCGGTGACGAACGCCGCGACGCCGGCGGCGTTGCCGTCGTCCATGTGCGACAGCGCGTGGTGCGCGTCGGCCAGCCCGGCCCAGGTGAACACGTGCGGCGACACGGTGTGGGCCCACTGCAGCGACGCGACGTTGGTCGCGCCGCACGCCAGCGCCGCGACCAGCAGGTCCATCTGGGCCTTGCCGATGATCGGGAAGTTGTCGTTGGCGTGGATCGCCACGTCGGGCACCGGCACGCCGCCGCTGCAGGTGCCGCCGCCGAGCCCGCGCTCGAGCTCGCGCAGCGACGTCAGGTGCTGGTCGAGCTTGTGGCCCTCCTCGCGCCCGAGCCGATCGCGCAGCCCGGCCAGGTCGCCCTTGACCGCGTCGAGCACGCTCTGGCGTCGGATCAGCGCGGCGTCGGCGCCGCCGGGCGCGACGTCGCCGTACAGGCGCGCGTAGACGCCGCGGGGGCTGTCGTCGGGCGGCGCGAACTGGCCGGGCGCGACGTAGCTCATGCGGGTCTGCACGCTGCCGCCCCAGGCCGAGGTCTCGACCCCGAGCTCGAGCGAGCGCAGCCGGGTGGCGCCGCCGACCGCGGCCGCGACGTACTGATCGACCGACATGCCGCGCGACGCGCTGGCGGCGTCGCCCGAGCCGGTCAGCATCGCCGCCATGCCGCCCTCGTGGTTGGTCGCGCCGACGAACTGCAGGCCGTCGATCACGATCAGCCGATCGCGCTGGGCCGCGAGCGGCTCGAGGATGCTGCCGGCGGGGAAGCTCCACGCGGTCTCGCTGCCGCTCGGGCGCCAGCGCGCCGGCACGGTGCCGTTGGGCGTGAAGAACACGACCAGGCGCCTGGCCGCGGGGCCGGCGGCGGCGTGGGCCCGGCCGACCGACGTGACGAGGCGCGCGAACGGCGCGGCGATCGCGGCCAGGCCGAGACCGGCGACGAAGCCGCGGCGGCTGACGTTGCGGCGCGGCGGCGCGCGGTCGGTCGACGGCGAGGGTGGACGCGCGGTGGATGGATCGGCGGGTGATCGCGTGGTGGTCATGCGGCTCCGCCCGAGACAGAGGCGGCGCGCGCGCGATCGGGTCACGCGCGCGGTGCGATTTCTCGTCGAAGATCCCCGCGGCCGTGGGTGGGGGAGTCCCCCTCGGGCCGGGGGGGCGCGCGGCCGTCGGCGTGCGCGCGCGGCCGCGGCGTGCAGGTCGCGCCGCGCGCGCGGGTCAGGGCGAGTAGAGTAGGTGCGTGCTCGCTCGCGCCGCCGCCACGCTCGCGCTCGCGGCCGCGGTGACGATCGTCGCGCCGGCGCCCGCGCGGGCCGACGCGCCGCTGCGGGTGCTGATCCTGGCCGACGCCGCCGAGGACGACGTGGTCGCGCGGGTCGAGGGCCAGGTCGCGGATCTGCCGGTCGCGCTCGCGCGCGGGCCGGCGCTCGCGCACGCGGGCGCGCTCGGGGCGCAGCTGGCGGCGGCGCGCACGCTGGCGCGGGCCGAGGCCGCCGACGCGGTGGTGTGGTTCGTCCGCGACGCCGACGGCTGGATCGTCCACGTCGCCGATCCCGCGGCCGGCCGGCTGCTGGTGCGTCGGGTCGACGGCGGCGCCGGCGCGATGGCGGCGTCGGCGGCGCTCGAGTCGGCGGCGCTGGTGGTGCGGACCGCGCTGCGCGGCCTCGCGGCCGGCGGCGAGATCGGCGTCGCGCCGGAGCCGGTCGAGGCACCTGCGCCCGCGCCGTCGCCGCTCGCGCCGGCGCCGGTCGCCGAGCGGTCGACGGCCGGGGTCGCGCCGTTCGCGCCGATCGCGACGGTCGGCTGGCGCGCGACGATCGACGGCGACGCGGCCGCGGGGCACCACGGCCTGACCGCGAGCCTGGGCGTGGCGCGCGCGCGCTGGCAGGCGGCGCTGGCGCTGGCGTACCTGCCGCCGCGGACCCAGGCGTCGTCGCTCGCGACCATCGAGGTCGATCGGCAGGAGCTCGGCGTCGCGGTGCAGCGCGGGCTGGTCGCGTCGGCGCGCTGGCGCGTGACGGCCACGACCGCGGTCAGCGCGGTGCGCTTCGGGCGCGCGACCACCGCGACCGCGGGCGCGCTCACCGCCACCGACGACCGCGCCACCTGGACCGCGGCGATCGCCCCGACGCTGGGGGCGGCGCGACGGTTGGGGGCAGGGGCGTGGCTCGAGCTCGAGCTCGGCGCCACCGCGCTGACGACCGTGCCGGTGTTCGGCGTCACCGGCGCGGTGGGGTTCGTCGAGGTCGGCCGGCCGTGGCGGATCGAGCCGACGGTCGGGCTCCGGGTGCGGGTCGGGGGAGGGTGGTCCGTCGAATGATCTCGGTGGCTTGCGCTGATCGTGCGATCGCCGTGACCCGATCGGGCGGGACCCGCCCTCGATCCCTGGTGCGATGCGGGCGACCACGATTCCGGAGCTGGCGATGACCGCGGTCGACGCCCGCGTCGCCGCCGCGGTCGCGGGCGATCGTCGGGCGCTCGAGTCGCTGGTGACCGAGCTGTTGCCGCGGATCCGCAACCTGGTGCGCTACCTGGTGCGCGGCGACGTCGACGCCGACGATCTGGCGCAGGAGGCGATGGTGGCGATCGTGCGCGGGCTGCCCAGCCATCGCGGCGACGGCGCGTTCACCGCGTGGGCCGATCGGGTCGCGGTGCGCGCGACGTTCACGGGCCTGCGCAAGGCGCGGCGCGCGCGGGCGCAGCTCGACGACGGCGCCGATCTCACCAGCGTGCCGCACCCCGACGGACCGCCGGACGCCTACGCCCAGCGCCGCGCCGCGGTGCGCCTGCTCGACGAGCTGCCCGACGATCAGCGCCACGTGCTGGTGCTGCACCACGTGGTCGGGCTGTCGGTGCCGGACATCGCCAGCGAGCTGTCGCTCCCGTTCGAGACGGTGCGCAGCCGCCTGCGCCTGGGCATGGCGCGGCTGCGCGCGCTGCACGATCCCCCTGCGGTCGGAGGCCGACCATGACCCGACGACGGTTCGAGACCGACGACCCGACCGCCGTGCGCGAGCCGGGCGCCCCGCCCCAGGCGGGCGTGCTGCCGAACCTCGACGACGCGCCGGGGCCGGCGCGGCGCCTGAGCTCGGCCCGGACCGCGCGCATGGTCGATGACATCCTCGCCGCCGCGCTGGCGCCATCGGTCGAGGTCGCGCCGCCGGCGTCGCCGCGCCGCGCGCCGCGTCGGCTGGTGCCGCTGGTGGCTGCGGCGCTGGTGGCCGCCGCGGTGGTGGGCGCCGCCGCGGCGGTGGTGACGACCCGGCTGCTGGCGTCGTCGCCGTCGGCGTCCGCACCCGCCGCCCAACCCGCGCCCCAACCGGCGCCCGCGCCGGTCGACGAGCCCGCGCCGGTCGACGAGCCCGCGCCGGTCGACGAGCCCGCGCCGGTCGCGATCGCGCCGGTCGACGAGCCCGCGCCGCCGCGGCCGCGGCCCCCGGCGATCGATCGGGCGCTGCCCGACGACGCGCCCGCCGCCGACGTGCTGGCGCTGGCCAACCAGCGTCGCAAGGACCACGCCTGGCGCGAGGCCGACGCGCTCTACCGCAAGGTCGCGGCGCGGTTCGCCGGCACCGACGCGGCGATCGTCGCGCAGGTGGCGTCGGCCACGCTGCACCTCGAGCACCTCGGCGACGCCCGCGGCGCGCTGGCCGGCTACAAGCGCGCGCTCGCGGCGCAGCCCGGCGGCGCGCTCGGCGAGGAGGCCCGCTGGGGCATCGCCGAGGCCACGCGCGCGCTCGGCGACCACGCCGCCGAGGCGACCGCGCTGCGGGTGTTCCTGGCCGCGCACCCCGACGCGGCGCTGGCGCCAGCCGCGCGCCGCCGCCTGGGCGAGCTATCGTCGACGCCATGAGCGGCCGCGTCCCCGCGCTGGTCACGCTGGTCACGCTGGGCGCGCTCGGCGGCGGCGTCGGCGCCGGCGCGTGCGTGGCCCGCGACACCGTGGCCGAGGGCGACGGGCTCGACGACCGCGACGCCTTCTGCGCCGGCACCGGCCCGCCGATCCTGATCGACGCCACCTGCACCGGCGACGTCGCGGCCGCGGCGTTCCGGGCCGCGGTGTGCGCGTGCGGCGATCTCGCGCTGGCGGCCGCGGTCACGCTCGACGGCTTCGACTCGCGCACCGGGCCGTGGACCCCGGGCGGCACCGGCGGCGACCTCGGCGCGAACCAGGGCGTCGGCACCAACGCGGCCTTGACCGTCAGCGGCAGCGTGATCGTCGCCGGCGCGGCCGGGCTGGCCGCGGGCCCGCGCGCCGACGTGGCCGGCGACCTGGCCGTGGCCGGCGCGCTCGGGCGCACCTCGTCGACGATCACGGTCGGCGGCGCCGCGCGGGTCGGCGGCGACGTCGCGGTGGCCGCGCTGACCGTGACCGGCGCGCTCACCACGTCGCCGGGCGCGACCACGACCGGCGCGCTCACCGCGGGCGATCGCACCACCGCGGCGGTCGTCGTGCCGCCGCCGTGCCCGTGCACCGCGGCCGAGGTGATCGACGTCGGCGCCGCGATCGCCGAGCACGCGGTCGCCAACCACGACGCCGCGATCGGCCTCGCGCCCGACCAGCTCGCCGACGCCCGCGGCGACGCGACGCTGGCGCTGCCGTGCGGGCGCTTCTACCTCGAGCGGGTCCAGGTCACCGGCGGCGGCCTGACGATCGCCGCCAGCGGCCGAGTGGCGCTGTTCATCGCCGGCAACGTCACGATCGACGGCGCGCTGACGGTGACGCTCGGGCCCGACGCCGAGCTCGACCTGTTCGTCGGCGGCGCGCTCAACCTGCCCGGCACGGTCACGCTCGGCGATCCGCTGCGCCCGCGCGCGCTGCGGGTCTACGTCGGCAGCGCCGGCACGATCGCGCTGGCGGGCGGCTCGACCCTCGCCGGCAACCTCTACGCGCCCGCGGCCGACCTGGCGACCAGCGCCGCGGTCGAGGTGTTCGGCGCGGTGCTGGTGAACCACTGGAACCTGAGCGCGCCGGCGACGGTCCACTACGATCGCGCGATCGCCGTGGCCGGCGCCGCCTGCGAACGCTGACGGGCCCGCGCGCGCCCCGCGGTTGGCGTACCATCCAGGCGCCATGGCGTACCTGTTCGAGAGCGATGAGCACGCGGCCCTGCGCGCCCAGGCGCGCCGGTTCGCGATCGCGGAGCTGGCCCCGCACGCCCACGCGTGGGACGAGGCCGAGGAGTTTCCCCGGGCGCTCTACGGCACCCTGGCCGCCGCCGGTCTGATGGGCGTCGGCTACCCCGAGACCGTCGGTGGCAGCGGCGGCGATCTCGGCCACGTCCTGGCCGTGTCCGAGGAGCTGGTCGTCGCTGGCACGTCGGTCGGCGCGGTGGTCGGGCTCGGCAGCCACGGCATCGCCGCGCCGCCGATCGTCAAGTTCGGCACGCCCGCGCAGCAGCAGCGCTGGGTCGCGCCGGTGCTGCGCGGCGACCAGATCTGCGCGCTGGCGATCACCGAACCCGGCGGCGGCTCCGACGTGGCCGGGCTCACCACCCGGGCGGTGCGCGACGGCGACCACTACGTCGTCACCGGCAGCAAGACCTTCATCACCTCGGGCGTGCGCGCCGACTGGGTGCTGGCCGCGGTCCGCACCGGCGGCCCCGGCCACGGCGGCATCTCGTTCCTGGTGATCGAGCGCGGCACGCCCGGCTTCCACGTGTCCAAGAAGCTCAAGAAGACCGGCTGGTGGGCGTCGGACACCGCCGAGCTGGCGTTCGACGGCTGCCGGGTGCCGGTCGGCAACCGCGTCGGCCCCGAGCACGGCGCGTTCCCGATGATCACGTCGAACTTCGCCAACGAGCGGCTGATGCTCGCCGGCCAGTGCGTCGCGATCGCCGAGCTGGCGTACCGCGAGGCCCGGCGCTACGCCAAGGAGCGCGTCGCCTTCGGCAAGCCGATCGCCGGCTTCCAGGTCATCCGCCACAAGCTCGCCGACATGGCCACGCAGCTCGCGGCCGCGCGGGCGCTGACCGGCGAGGCCACGACCCGGGTGCTGCGCGGCGAGTTCGCGCCGGGGCTGTGCGCGATGGCCAAGAACGCCGCGACCGACATGGTCGTCGCGGTGTGCGACGCGGCGGTGCAGATCTTCGGCGGCGCCGGCTACATGCGCGAGACCACCGTCGAGCGGCTCTACCGCGACGCCCGGCTGTACCCGATCGGCGGCGGCACCCGCGAGATCATGAACGAGATCATCTCGAAGACGGAGGGCTACTGATGCTGACCCGCGTCCGCGCCGCGATCCCACCGGCGCTGCTGGTGATGATCATCCTGACCATGACCACCGAGGTCGCGAGCGCGCTGTACCAGGCCCACGTGCTCACCAGCGACCGGGAGGTGCTCCACGCCGGTCGCTGGGAAGCGGTGACGCTGGCGACGATGGCGTCGTGGTTCACGCTGACGCTGCTGGTGTTCGCCGGCCTGCGCGAGCTGGCCGCGCGGCTGCGCGGCACCGACCGGACCCTGGTCACGCTCGCGGCGGTGGTGGCGGGGCTGGCGATGCTCCGCCCGCTGATCTCGCTGTACCTCGAGTACGTCGACATGCCGGGGTACCGGTGGACGCACAGCTACCACCTGTGGAGCGCACGGATCTCGTTCGGCCTGTGGCTGGGCGCGGCCGGCTGCCTGGCCGCGGTCGTCGGCCGCCGCGGCCCGCGCGGCGTCGCCATCGCCGTGGCGCTGGTCGTGACGACGGTGATCATGCACCCGCTGCGGACGATCTCGGGCTGGATGATGTTCGACTACGGGCCCGCCCACGTCTGGGCCAACGCCGCGCTGTCGATCGCGTACGACCTCGCCGGCGCGGCGGCGCTGGGCGCGACCGTGTTCGTCCTCGGTGACCGCGCGTCGCCGCCGCAGCCGGCGCCGGACCGGATCGTCCACGGCCTCGAGCGCACCGGCGCGGCCCTGGTGGCGCGGGTGGTGATCGCGCTGGGCGCGGCCGCGTTCACGGTCATGGCGGTCGGCGCCCGGTCGCCGGGCCTGCTCAAGCTCATGGTCACCGTGGTGCCGGTCGCGCTCCTGGCCGCGATGATCGCGCAGATCTCCGGCATGTTCGCGGCCGGCGCGGCCGGCACCGGGCCGCGGCTGCGGTTCGTCGGCGCGGCGGCGCTGTCGACGTGGGCGCTGGTCGCGACCTCGTGCCAGGCGGTGGCGGCCTTCCGGGTCGCGCGCGACGCCTGGAGCCGCGGCTCGATGGACTCGTGGGATCGCCAGCGCCTCGCGGCGACCGCGACCGCGTGGCCGTACCTGGTGCCGCTGGTCGGCATGGTCGGCCTGCTGCTGCTGCTGTCGGCGGTGGCGTCGGTCCGACGCGCCCGCCCCAGCCTGGACGCCAGCGCGCCGGCCCTGGCCGGGGTGTGGCTGGTGACCGGCACGATGGGCGCGCTGCTGCTCCAGCGCTGGGCCCTGAGCGGGCACGTCCGGGGCATCGGCGAGTTCATGATGCTGACGATCGTCGTCGCGGTCGCGAACATCGTCGCGACCGTGGCGGTCGCGCGCGCGTGCCACAAGACCGCGTGGGCGCTGATGCTCGACGAGCCGAGCGCGCTGCCGACCGCGCGCGCGCTCGAGCCGTGACCGCCGCGGCGACCGTAACCCGATGTAAGCGGCGCGGCGGGCCGGGGCCCGCGGGCGATGCTGGTACAGTGGCGCGCTGTCAGCGAGAGGCCCGATGTCCGAGCAGCCGTACCCGATCCTGCGATCTCACGTCGACCGCAAGTCCGATGACTTCCGGCGCAACCACGAGGCCGGCGCCGCCGCCGTCGCCAAGCTGACCGCGGCGCTGGGCGCGGCCACGGTCGGCGGCGGCGACAAGTACAACAGCCGGCACAAGGCCAACGGCAAGCTGCTGCCGCGCGAGCGGGTCGAGCTCTTGCTCGATCGCGACTCGTACTTCCTCGAGCTGTGCCCGCTGGCCGGCCACGGCGTCTCGGGCCACGCGCCCGGCGCCAGCGTCATCGGCGGCGTCGGCCTGGTCAGCGGCGTCGAGTGCCTGATCACCGCCAGCGAGGCCACGGTCAAGGGCGGCGCGATGAGCGAGCTCAGCGTCTGGAAGTCGGGGCGGCTGTCCGAGGTCGCCGACACCAACCGGCTGCCGTCGATCTCGCTGATCGAGAGCGCCGGCGCCGACCTGCCCAACCAGTCGAAGATCTTCGTCCCCGGCGGGCGCGGCTTCCGCGACCTCACCCGCCGCAGCGAGGCCCGGATCCCGACGATCTGCCTGGTCTTCGGCAGCTCGACCGCGGGCGGCGCCTACATCCCGGGCATGAGCGACTACGTCGTCATGGTCAAGGAGCAGGCGCAGGTGTACCTGGCCGGCCCGCCGCTGGTGAAGATGGCGACCGGCGAGGAGTCGGGCCACGAGGAGCTGGGCGGCGCCGAGATGCACGCGCGGGTCTCGGGCGTGTCCGACTACCTGGCCGTCGACGAGCACGACGCGATCCGGCTGGGCCGCGAGATCGTCGCGCACCTCGACTGGAAGAAGGCCGCGACCGCGCGGCCGCGGCCGATCGAGCCGCCGCGCTACGACGCCGACGAGCTGCTCGGGATCGTGCCGGCCGACGCCAAGACCCCCTACGACGCGCGCGAGGTGATCGCGCGGATCGTCGACGGCTCGCGCTTCTCGGAGTTCAAGCCGCTCTACGGCTCGACCCTGGTGTGCGGCTGGGCCCACATCCACGGCTACCCGGTCGGCATCCTGGCCAACAACGGCATCTTGTTCTCGGAGTCGTCGCAGAAGGGCGCCCAGTTCATCGAGCTGTGCAACCAGATCGACGTGCCGCTCCTGTTCCTGCAGAACATCACCGGCTTCATGGTCGGCAAGAAGTACGAGCAGGAGGGGATCATCAAGCACGGGGCCAAGCTCATCAACGCGGTCTCGAACTCGAAGGTCCCGGCGATCACGATCATGACCGGCGCCAGTTTCGGCGCCGGCAACTACGCGATGAGCGGCCGCGCCTACGCGCCGCGGTTCCTGTTCACGTGGCCGTCGCACCGGATCGCGGTGATGGGCGGCAAGCAGCTCGCCGGCGTGCTCGACATCATCCAGCGCGAGGCCGCCGGCAAGCGGGGCGAGGCCGTCGACGAGCAGAAGCTCGGCTTCATGAAGGCGATGATCGAGAAGCAGATCGACAGCGAGTCGGACCCGTACTTCGCGACCGCGCGCCTGTGGGACGACGGCATCATCGATCCGCGCGACACCCGCACGGTCGTCGCGATCGCGCTGTCGGCCAGCTACACCGCGCCCGTCCAGGGCACGACCTCGTGGGGCGTGTTCCGGCATTGACCGAGACGCCCGACGCGCGGACCGGCGCCCGACCGCATCATCCGAGACGATGACCGTCCGGCGACCGGTGCCCGACCGAGATCCCTCCAGCCGCTCAGCGCCCAGTGACCACCCAGATGTCCTATCCCTCGCCCCATCCCGTGTCGCGTCCGATCAACCGCGTGCTCGTCGCCAACCGCGGCGAGATCGCCGCGCGCGTGCTGCGCACCTGCCGCCACATGGGCCTGGGCACGGTCGCGGTGTTCTCCGACGCCGACGCCCACGCGCCGCACGTGCGGCTGGCCGACGTGGCCGTGGCGATCGGCCCGGCCCCGGCCAAGGACAGCTACCTGGTGATCGAGCGCCTGATCGCCGCGGCCCGCGCGACCGGCGCCGACGCGATCCACCCCGGTTACGGGTTCCTGTCCGAGAACGCCGGGTTCGCCGAGGCCGTGACCGCGGCCGGCCTGACCTTCATCGGCCCGTCGGCGATGGTGATCTCGCTCCTGGGCTCGAAGAAGGCCGCCAAGGCCCGCGCGATCGCCGCCGGCGTGCCGGTCGTGCCCGGGTACAACGGCGACGATCAGGCGGCGGCGACGCTGCGCCGGCACGCGCTGGCGATCGGGTTCCCGCTCCTGGTCAAGGCCTCGGCCGGCGGCGGCGGCAAGGGCATGCGGATCGTCCGCGGGCCCGACGAGGTCGACGGCGCGATCGAGGCGGCCCGGCGCGAGGCCGCGAGCGCGTTCGGCGACGACACGCTCCTGCTCGAGCGCTACGTCGATCGGCCGCGCCACGTCGAGATCCAGATCCTCGGCGACCACCACGGCACGCTCGTGCACCTGTGGGAGCGCGAGTGCTCGATCCAGCGCCGCCACCAGAAGGTGATCGAGGAGGCGCCGTCGCCGGCGCTGTCGCCCGAGCAGCGCGCCGCGATGGGCGCGGCCGGGGTCGCGGTCGGCCGCGCGGTCGGCTACACCAGCGCCGGCACGGTCGAGTTCATCGTCGCGCCCGACGGCAGCTACTACTTCCTCGAGGTCAACACCCGGCTCCAGGTCGAGCACCCGGTCACCGAGCTGACCACCGGCCTCGATCTGGTGCGCGAGCAGATCCGGATCGCGCGCGGCGAGCACCTCGGCTACGACCGGGCGCCGCCGCAGCGCGGCCACGCGATCGAGGCCCGGCTCTACGCCGAGGATCCCGGCCACGGCTACCTGCCGACGATCGGCCGGCTGGCGCGGTTCGAGCTGCCGTCCGCGCCCGGGCTGCGGGTCGACGCCGGCGTCGAGACCGGCACCGAGATCGGCATCCACTACGATCCGATGCTCGCCAAGGTGATCGCCCACGCCCCGACCCGGACCGAGGCCACCGGCCTCCTGGCGTGGGCGCTCGAGCGCGCGGTCGTGGCCGGCGTCACCACCAACCGCGCCCACCTCGCGCGCATCCTCCGGCACCCGGCGTTCGTCGCCGGCGAGCTCGACACCCACTTCCTCGAGCGCCACGAGGCCGAGCTCGCCGCCGCCGATCCTGCGATCCCGGCGCGCGCGGCGGTCGCGGCGACGTTGTGGCTGCACGAGCGCGGGCGCGGCTCCGGCCCGCTGCCGCAGGTCGAGCCCGGCTACCGCAACGTCTGGTTCGCCGAGCAGGTCGACGGCTGGCGCGCGGGCGAGCGCGAGCTGGTGATCGGCTACCGCCACCACGGCGGCGGGCGCTTCACGATCCGGGTCGACGCCGACGTCCGCGACGCGGTCGTGCTCGAGGCCAGCGCGACCACGATCGCCTGGCGCGAGGGCGATCTGGCCCACCGCGCCGAGGTCGTCACGACGGCGACCGGCTGGGCCGTGGTCGGGGCCGGCTGGTCGGCCGACCTGGTGCGGCACCCGCGCCTGCCCGAGCGCGGCAACGAGGTCGCGCCCGGGAGCCTGATCGCGCCGATGCCCGGCAAGGTGATCAAGGTCGGCGCGGCGGTCGGCGACGTGGTCGCGGCCGGCGCGACGATCCTCGTGCTCGAGGCGATGAAGATGGAGCAGCCGGTCAAGACCGACGTCGCCGGGACGATCGCGTCGATCGCCGTCGCGCTCGGCGATCAGGTCGAGGCCGAGCAGGTGCTGGCGATCGTCACGCCGGCGTGACCGGCGCGACCGGCGCGACCGCGCGACCGCGCCTTGGCCAGCGCGGCGGGCCTGACCGCCGTGACCGCGTGACCACGTGCGGCTGGCGCGGCCGGCGCCGACGCGGCAAGCTCGCACGATGTCGCCCGTGCGTCGGCTGGTGGTCGCGAGCGGGCTGGCCGTCGCCGCGTGTGCGCCACGCCCGCCGCCGCCGCCGCCGACCCGCGCGTCGCCGCCGCCCGCCGCGCCGACCGCCGCGGTGCTGCCGACACCGCCGCCGGGGCTGCGCCTGCCCGCCGGCGTCGCCCCGACCGGGTACCTGCTCACGCTCGCGGTCGATCCGGCGCGGCCGAGCTTCACCGGCGAGGTCGCGATCGAACTGGCGGTCGCGGCGCCCACCGACGTGGTGTGGCTGCACGCCGCCGAGCTGACGATCGACGACGCGACGGTCGAGGTCGACGGCGTGGCGGCGCCCGCGATCATCGTGCCCGACCGCGCGCACCAGCGGGTCGGCCTGTGGCTGGCGCGACCGCTGCCGGTCGGCTCGGCGCGGGCGCGGCTGCGCTACCGCGGCGCGGTCGTCGACGACGAGCCGACCGCGCTGTTCCGGCAGCGCGACGGCGTCGGCGCGTACCTGTACACCCAGATGGAGGGCGTGTTCGCGCGGCAGGTGGTGCCGTGCTTCGACGAGCCGTCCGCCAAGGTGCCGTGGCGGGTGACCGTGCGGGCGCCGGCCGGGCTCGGCGTCTACGCCAACACGCCCGAGGTCGGGCGCCGCGCCGTCGGCGGCGAGGTCGAGGTCGAGTTCGCCCCGACGCCGCCGATGCCGAGCTACCTGCTGGCGATCGCGGTCGGCCCGTTCGAGGAGGTCGACGTCGGGCCGGTCGGGCGCGCGCACGTGCCAACCCGGATCGTCGTCCCGGCGGGCCAGGCGCCGACCGCGGCGGCGGCGGCCGCGGTGACGCCGGCGCTGGTCGACGCGCTCGAGGCCTACTTCGATCGGCCGCTGCCGCTGGCCAAGCTCGACCTGGTGGTGGTGCCGCGCTTCTTCGGCGCGATGGAGAACCCGGGGCTGATCACGTTCGCGGCCTCGGTCCTGCTCGAGGACCCGCGGCGCCCGTCGGCGGCGGGGCTGCGCGAGCTGCGCGCGACGGTCGCGCACGAGCTGGCGCACCAGTGGTTCGGCGACCTGGTGACGCCGCGCTGGTGGGACGACCTGTGGCTCAACGAGTCGTTCGCGACCTGGATGGCGGCGGCGACCGTGCGCGCGCTCGATCCGCGGGACGACGGCGTGACCGCCGAGCGCGACGCGATGGAGCGCGCGATGGCCGCCGATGGCCTGCCGTCGGCGCGGCCGCTGCGCCGGCCGATCGCCGGCGGGCTCGACGTCGACGACAGCTTCGACGCGATCGCCTACGAGAAGGGCGGGGCGCTCCTGGCCATGTTCGAGCGCTCGCTGGGCCAGCGCGGGTTCCGGGACGGCGTCCGCGCGTACCTCGCGGCCCACGCCGGCGGCAACGCCTCGGCCGCCGACTTCCTGGCCGCGCTCGCGGCCGCCGCCCAGCCCGAGGTCGCCGCGGCGTTCGCGAGCTTCCTCGATCACCCCGGCGTGCCCGAGGTCGCGCTGGCGCTCGAGTGCGGCGCCGCGGGCGCCGCGGCGGTCGCGACCGTCACCAGCGATCGCGGAGCCGCGCCCTGGGCCCTGCCGATCTGTGTCCGGTTTCCGGACCAAGGCGGGCCCTGGGGCGAGCGCTGCGTCTGGCTGCCGCCCGGCGGCGGCCGGATCGCGCTGCCGCGCTGCCCGTCCTGGCTGGCCGGCAACCCCGACGGCGTCGGCTACTACCGGGTCAGCTACGACGCCGCGCTCGACGCCGCGCTGCGCGCCCACCTGGCCGAGGTCCCGAGCCGCGATCGGTTCGCGCGCGCGGCCGATCTGGCGGCCCACGTGCGCGCGGGCCGCGCGGCGCCGGCGGCGATCCTGCCGTGGCTCGACGCGCTGCTCGCAACCGGCGCGCGCCCCGACGCCGTCGCCGCGGTCGACCTGGCCACGGCGCTCGGCGCCCACGTCGCGCCGGCCGATCGTCCACGCTGGCAGCGGTTCGTGCGCGGGCGCTTCCGCGCGGCCGCGCGCCGGGTCGGGCTGCGGTCGCGGGCCGGCGACACCACGGCGACGCGGGCCGCGCGCGATCACCTGGTGCGGCTGGTCGCGATCGACGGCGCCGATCCGGCGCTGCGCGCGGCCGCGGTCGCGGCGGTCGACGCGTGGCTGACCGGGGGCGGCGATCCCGGCGACGATCGCGATCGGCTGCTGGCGATCGCCGCGGCGGCGGCGCCGTTCGGCCTGCGCGACCGCCTGGTCGGCGCCGCCCTCGCCACCGACGATCGCGAGCTGCGCGGCGAGCTGCTCGCGGCGCTGGGCGCGCTGACCCACCCCGCCGATCGCGCCGCCAACCTCGCGCTCTACCTCGGCGCGCCGCTCGATCCGGTGACGGCGCTGCCGCTGGTGACCGGCGGCCTCGGGACCGACGTCGACGCCGAGGCCTGGGCCGAGCTGACCCGGGCGTACCCGGCGGTCGTCGCGCGCCTGAACCCGCTCGATCGGGCCGAGCTGGTCGCCGCCGCGGCCGACCGGTGCTCGGCGACCGCCGCCGCCGAGGTCGCCGGGTTCTTCGGGCCCTACGCCGCCGCCGATCCCCACCTGGCGCTCGAGCTGCCGCCCGCGCTCGAGGCCATCGCCCGCTGCGCCGCCGAGCGCGACCGGCTGCGCCCGGCGATCGCGGCCGTGCTGCCGCCGTGACCCAGGGCTCGGAGCTCTTCCCGTCGAGCACAGGCCGATGCCGCGGGCGTCTCGGGTCTCGGCGCGGACGCGCGTCGGGGCCCGCGCGAGCTCCCGACGTGGTGCGGGCGTGACCTCGGACCTGCGCGTGCCCCTGCACCTGCCTGGGCTCGCGGCGACGAACTCGCTGAACCTCAGCAGCCGACGCTGGCGCGCATCTGCGCGAGCCCGTCGGCGGCGGCCTGGCACGACATCTCGATCGACGCGCGGACCTCGTCGGAGTCGCCGGTCAGCGCGTCCTGCCAGGCCGAGCGCATCGCGGCGAGGCTCTCGCGCAGCGCGCGCTTCGCGGCCAGCGGCAGCTGGTCGCAGTCCTCGATCTCGGCGAGCTGGGCCAGGTAGGCGTCGCAGGCCTCGATGCCAATGCCGTCGCCGTCGCCGCGCCCGACCTGCGACGCGCGCTTGTACAGCGTCTCCTGGAGCGCGCGCGCGTGCTCGTGCTGGGCGTCGCTGAGCTGGCCGGTGCAGGCCCGGGCCTGGCGCGGCGTGACGCTGTCGCTGTAGCACCGCACGACCTTGCTCGACCAGCGATCGTCGACGCACAGCGCCGCGACCTCGGGGCCGGGATCGAGCTCGGCCGCCTCGAGATCGGGCCGGATCGCGCGCATCGCGGTGGCGATGTGCGTGGCGGCCTCCTTGCACCGGGCCACGGCCGGCCGCTTGCTGCCGCGGCAGCCGCCGGCGATCGCCAGCGCGATCGCGCCGAGGCCCAGGAGCGCCCGCGCGGTCATTCGGCCAGGTACTTCTCGAAGGCCTTGGTGTTGTAGGGCCGGCCGAGGAAGTCCTTGACCAGATCGGCGGCGTCCTTGGTGCCGCCGGCCGCCAGCACCTTGTCGCGGTAGGCGTAGGTCACGGCGGTGTCCATCAGGCTCTTCTTGCTCCACGCCGACAGCATGTCCTTGGCGATCACGAGCGACCACATGTACGTGTAGTACACGGCCGAGTAGCCGATCAGGTGGCCGAAGCTGGCGTGGAAGCGGGTGCCCTCGACGTAGCGGAACGGCGTGTACTTGCCCTGCAGGTCCTTGACCATCGCCAGCTGATCGAGCTTGTCGGGGTCGACCTGGTGGAACCGGAGCGAGATCGACGCGTAGAACATCTGCTGCACGGTCTGCGTGCCGATGCCGAACTTGTCGGCCTTGCGCATCCGCGCCACCAGCTCGGCCGGGATGACCTGGCCTTGCTCGTTCTTGGCGAAGCGCGCCAGGGTCTCGTGGTTCCAGGCCCACTCCTCGAACATCTGCGACGGCGCCTCGACGAAGTCTTGCTCGGTCGCGACGCCGCTCTGGCGGATCCACCGCTGGTTGCCGCCGAGCACGTGGTGCATCAGGTGACCGAACTCGTGGAACATCGTGACGACGTCGTCGTGCTCCATCAGCTCGTTGCCCGCCGCGAAGTTGCACACCAGGGCGCCCTCGGGCAGCTGGACCCCGGCGACGCCGTCGCGCACCGTGAACTGGGCCGCGTGCTTGTACTTGTGCTCGCGCGGGTGCATGTCGAGGTAGATGCGGCCGAGCTTGGCGTCGCCGCGCATGACGTCGTAGGCGACGACGTCGGCGTGCCACGGCTCGGCGCCGGCGGCCGGCACGTACTGGATGTCGTAGGCGGCGCTGGTGATGTCGAGCAGGCCCTGCAGCGTCTGCTGGTACGGGAAGTACGGGCGGACCTCCTTGGAGTCGACCGAGTACTTGTTCTTCTTGACCCGGTTCTCGAGGTACGCCTTCTGCCAGTCCTCGACCAGCTTGGCCGACTTGTCGACGGTCTTGGCCTCCTTGAGCAGCTCGGCGTAGTCCTTCGCGGCCCGCTTCTTCGCCAGCTTGGCGACGCGCTCGATGAACTCGCCGGCGGCCTTGCCGGACTTGATCATCTTGTCCTCGGTGATGTAGTCGGCCCAGTTGTCGTAGCCGAGCAGCATCGCCTTCTCGGACCGCAGGGTCAGCACGTCGGCCAGGACCTGCTCGTTGGCGGCGTCGCCGCGCGACCGGAACTTGACGTAGAGGTCCTTGCGCAGGCCGTCGTCCTCGGCGTAGGTCATGAACGGCAGGTAGTCGGGGTAGTCGGTCGTGATCTTGATCTTGCCGTCGGCGCCGGCCGGGTGCGCGGCGATGAAGTCCTCGGGCAGGCCCGCCAGCGCGTCGGCCGAGGCGACCTCGACCGCGCGCACGTCGGCGGCGATGTTCTTGGAGAAGTCCTGGCCGAGCTTGGTCATCTCCTCGTCGATCTGCTTGAGCCGGCTCCGGGTGGCCTCGTCCTTGTCGACGCCGGCGCGGCGGAAGTCGCGCAGGGTGATCGTGGCGAAGCGCTGGGTGTCGGCGTCAGCGCCGTCGAGCGCGACCGCCGCGATCGCGTCGTAGAGCGTGCGGTCGAGCATCAGGTCGGTCATGAACGCCGACGCCTCCTGCTCGCAGGTGCGGGCCGCGGTCTGGACCTCGGGGTCGGGGTGGACCTCGGAGTAGAGGCCGGCCTTGGCCGCGACGTTGGCCAGCGCGGTGTAGAGCGCGTTGAGCGGCACCAGCGTGTTGTCGACCGAGCGCGGCTCGGTGATCGCGGCGATGCCGGGCAAGATGCCCTTGGCGGTGTCGATGCCCGCGCGGCAGTCGATCAGGAACAGCTCGGCGACCGTCTTCGGCTTCGGGGCCGGCGGCGTGACGACATCGGGCTTCACGGGCTTCTCCGGTGGCTTGGCCTTGGAACCGCACGCCGCGGCTGCGACCACGGCAACGAACGCGAGGCGGTGCACTAGCATCGGGGCGTCTTAACACGCGCGCCGGGGCAGATCACGACTTGACGGCGGGGACCTCGACGGCAAAGCTGCGCGCGTGGACGCCCCGACCTTGCCGCTGACGTCGACCTCCCCGACCTGGTTGGCGGTCGCGCTCGCCGATCTCGACACCGTGCACCAGGACCACCTGCACTGCGAGCGCAAGGCGGCGCAGTCGGCGCTGTCGCTGGTGCGCAGCTACCCCGAGCGCGCCGACCTGGTGCTGGCGGTGTCGCGGCTGGCCCACGAGGAGACCGCGCACGTCGTCCAGGTGACGCAGCTCCTGGGGCGGCGCGGGGTGACCCCGACGCTCGACTTCGGCGACGAGTACGCGGCCGAGCTGCGGGCGCTGGTCCGGCGGCAAGAGCCGGCCCGCCTGCTCGATCGGCTGCTGGTGTTCGCGCTCATCGAGGCGCGCTCGGCCGAGCGCCTGGGCCTCCTGGCCGCCGCGCTCACCGACGAGGCCAGCGCGGCGCTCTACCGGGCGCTGGCCACGGCCGAGGATCGCCACCGCGACACGTTCCTCGAGCTGGCCGCGGCGATCGCGCCCGAGGCCTGGCGGGCGCGGGTCGACGAGCTGGCCCGGGCCGAGGCCGAGATCATCGCGCGGCTGCCGGTGCGCGCCCGCATCCACTGACGGGCGCCCGGCGCTACCCCGGCGTTGCCCGGCCGCGCCGGCGCGGGCTGCTAGGGTGCGCGCCACATGACCTCCGCGTCCCTCGTCGATGGCGGCGCCGGCCACGCGGTCGGCGACGTGCTCGCGGAGCGCTATGAGATCGAGGCGACGCTGGGGCGGGGCGCGATGGGCACGGTCTATCGCGCCCTCGACCGGCGCACCCACCAGCCGGTCGCGGTCAAGGCCCTCGACGACGCCTCGCCGGGGCTGCTGGTGTACTTCAAGCGCGAGTTCCGCGAGTTCGCCGACGTCCGCCACCCGAACCTGGTGCGCCTGGACGAGCTGTTCGAGGCCGGGGGCCGGGTGTACTTCTCGATGGAGCTGGTCGACGGGGTCGACCTGCTGACCTGGGTCCGGCCCGACGGTCACCTGCGCGCGGCCCGGCTGCGCGCGGCGCTGCGGCAGCTCGCGGCCGGGTTGACCGCGCTCCACGACGCCAGCCGGGTCCACCGCGATCTCAAGCCCGCCAACGTGCTGGTCGATCGCATCGGCCGCGTGGTGGTCCTCGATTTCGGGCTGGCGGCGCGCGTCGACGAGGGCGCGCCGCCCGACGACGTGACCGTGGTCGGCACGGCCGCGTACATGGCGCCCGAGCAGGCGGCGGGCGCGCCGGCCGGGCCGCGCGCCGACTGGTACGCGGTCGGGGCGATGATGTTCGAGGCGCTGACCGGCCGGCTGCCGTTCGAGGGCGACAAGGCCGAGGTGCGGGCCCGCAAGCGCCGCGAGGACGCGCCCGATCCGGCCACGGTCGCGCCGGACGCACCCGAGGATCTGGTGGCGCTGTGCCGGGCGCTGCTGGCGCGCACGCCCGAGGCGCGCCCGCACCCGGCCGACATGGTCCAGCGGCTGGCCGCGGGGCGCCGCGCCGCGCTGACGCGGGCGCCGGCCCCGGTCGCGTTCGTCGGGCGCGCGGCCGAGCTCGCGCAGCTGACCGGCGCGTTCGCGGACGCGCGCCGTGAGCCGGTGCTGACGCTGGTGCTCGGTGAGTCCGGGCTGGGCAAGACCGCGCTGGTGCAGGCGTTCCTGGCGTCGCTGCGGGGCGACGCCGAGCCGCTGGTGCTCGCCGGTCGGTGCCACGAGCGCGAGACGCTGCCGTTCAAGGCGTTCGACGGCATCGCCGACGAGCTCGCCCGTCAGCTCGCGCGCTGGCCCGACGCCGACGTCGAGGCGGTGCTCCCCGCCGGGCGCGAGTTCCTCGGCGCGCTGTTCCCGGCACTCGACGTGGTGCCGGCGATCGGCCGCGCCCGCCCGGTCGGCGGCCCGGCCGGCGCCGACCTCGATCAGCGCGAGGCGCGGCGGCAGGCGTTCGTCGCGTTCGCCGAGCTGCTGCGCGCGCTCGGAGCGCGCCGCCGGGTGATCCTGGTCATCGACGATCTCCACCGCGCCGATCCCGACAGCGTCGATCTGCTGGCGGAGATCATGCGGGCTGGCCGCGGGCCGGGCCTGCTGCTGATCGGCACCGCGCGGGCGGCGCCGACGATCGACGCGGTGCTGGCGCTCGGCGCGACCGGCGAGGTCGCGGCCCCGCGGGTGCTGCGGCTGGGGCCGCTCGACGACGGCCCGGCGCTCGAGCTGGTCCGGGTGGCGCTGTCGCGCGGCGGCGGCGCGGCGCCCGCGGCGTCCGAGGCGCAGATCGTGTCCGAGAGCTTCCGCCACCCCGGGTTCATCCTCGAGCTCGCGCGCGCGACCCACGGCGCCACCCACCGCCCGAGCTCGCTCGACGCGGTGATCATGACCCGGGTCGAGCGGCTCCCGATCGCGCAACGCGCGGTCCTCGAGATCCTGGCCGTGGCCGAGGCGCCGGTGTCGCTGGCGGTGCTGACCGCCGCGGCCGGGCAGCCCCGCGCGACGATGAGCGGGATCGTCGACGCGCTCGACGCCGCCGAGCTCATCACGATCTACGGCCGCGCCGACGACGACTGGGTCGAGGCCTACCACGACCGCGTCGCCGAGGCCGTGCGCGACCGGCTCGACCCCGACGGCAGCGCCGCGGCCCACCTGGCCCTGGCGCGCGCTCGAGGCCGACGACGCCGGCGACCCCGAGCGCGTCCTGTCGCACTACCTGGCCAGCCGCGAGCACGGCGCGGTGCGCCGCCTGGCGATCGTCGCGGCCCACCGCGCCGCGGCGTCGATGCAGCACCGGCGCGCGGTCCGGTTGTGCCGGCTGGCGCTGCTCCACGATCCCGGCGCGGCCGAGGCCGAGGTCCTGCATCGGGCCGCGGCCACGGCCCTGGCCAGCCTCGGCAGCGCGCGCGAGGCGGCGGCCCACTACCTCGACGTGGCGACGCTGGCGGCGGCGCGGCGCGATCCCGCGGCCGCGCGCGAGGCCCGGCGCCAGGCCGCCGATCAGCTGCTGCTGGCCGGCGAGGTCCGCGACGGCGTCGAGCTGCTCGACGGGGTCCTGCGCGACGTCGGGCTGGGCCGCGCCCGTGGTCCGGCGACGGCGCTCGCGCGCATGATCTGGGCGCGGGGCCGCCTGCGCCTGCGCGGCCACGCGCTGGCGGAGCGCACCCGCCCGATCTCCAGCGACGAGCGGGCCCAGCTCGACGCGTGCTGGTCGGCCGGGCTCGGGCTGGGCATGGTCGACACGCTGCGCGGCGCCGACTACCAGGCGCGGTTCGTCCGGCTGGCGCTGGCGTCGGGCGACCCGGCGCTCGCGGTGCGCGGGCTCGCGCTCGAGGCGGCCTACGTCGCGACCGGCGGCGTGGCGCGGCGCGCGGCGGTCCGGGCGCTCCTGGCCCAGGCCGCGAGCCTGGCGTCGACGGACCACGATCGCGGCTGGATCGAGCTCGGCGGCGCCATCGCCGCGCTGCTGCAGTTCGAGCCGGGGCGCGCGATCGTCGCCGCGGATCGCGCGGTGGCCGCGTTCGTCGGTCGCGCCGGCGCCGGCATCTGGGAGCAGCGCAACGCGCGCCTGTACGCGATGCGGCCGCGGTGGTGGAGCGGGCGGCTGCGCGACCTGGCGGCGCGGGTCCGGGCCGACGTCGCCGACGCGCGCGCGCACGGCGATCACTACAGCCTCGTGCAGCTCCTGGCCGGGGTCGGCTCGATGGTGTGGCTGGTCGACGACGATCTGGCGACGTACTGGACCAACCTCGAGGAGGCGCGCGCGCTGTGGTCGGCGCCGACGTTCCAGCTGCCCGACTACTACCGGGTGTCGTCGGAGGTCCGCGGCCACGGCTACGCCGGCGACGGCCCGGCCGCGTGGCGCGTGATCGAGGCGGCGTGGCCGGCGCTCGAGCGCTCGCTGATCCTGCGCACCGAGCTGATCCGCGCCGACGCGCTGGCGCTCCGGGGTGGCGCCGCGGTCGCGGCCGCGCGCGCCGGGGCCGGCGCCGGGCGCGCGCGCCTGCACGCCGCCGCGGTGCGGATCGCCGCGCAGCTCGCGCAGATCGACGCCGGCTACGCGCACGGGACCGCGGCGGCCCTGCGCGCGGCGGTGGCGACGCAGCGCGGCGACGACGCGATCGCCAGCGCCGAGCTGACCCGCGCCGCCGCGGCCTTCGCCGACGCCGGCCTGCCGGTCTACACGGCCGCCGCCCGCTGGCAGGCGGCCCACCGGGCGCACCCCGCGGCGTCGGCGCACGACCCGCTGACCGCGCAGCTCACCGACCTCGGCGTGCGGGCGCCGGCTCGGTTCGTGGGCATGCTGCTGCCGGGGCTCGACTGATCGCGCTCGCGACCGCCCGGCCGGTCGTCGGCGTCGTGGATCAACCGTCCGAGCTGAGCCGGCGACGCGCGCGCCTCAGCCCGGCCGCGGCGCGGTGAAGTCGACGCCCCAGACCCGGACCGCGAACACGAAGTCGTCATCGCCGACGGTGGCGAAGTCGTGCGCGCTGCCGGCGGCGGCGATCGCCTCGTCGCCCGGCGCCAGCGCCCCGGCCAGCGAGTCCTGGGCGTGGCCGGCCAGCACGAGGCTGTGCTCCTCGCCGGTGTGGCGGTGCCAGGCGAAGCGCGCGCCGGGGGCCAGCCGCACGAACCCGGTGTCGGCGCCGGCCAGGGACGGCCCCGCGGTGAAGTGGATCAGCGCGCAGCCCGGCTCGGGCCCGGCCGCCCACGCGTCGGCCTGATCGATCAGGCCGAGCAGCTCGCGCGCGCGCGCGGCGGCGACGTCGAACAGCGCCGCGAACCGCGCGACGAACCGCTCGAACCGGGCCGCGGGTTCGGCCGCGGCCAGGAGCCGGGCCCGCACCGCCGGCGACGGCGCCACGCCCGGCAGCGCGGTCGCCAGCTCGGCGGTCGCCAGCTCGAGCGCGGCCAGCTCGTCGCGCAACGCCGGTTCGGTCGCGAGCGCGCGGTCGACCGCGCGGACCTCGTCGTCGTCGAGCGCGCCCAGCGCGTACAGCGGCAGAAGATCGCGGATGGACACGGTCAGGCTGGTCCCAGGGTGGTGCGGAGCTTGGCGAGGCCAGCGGCCAAGCGCGACTTGACCGTCCCGATCGGCACGGCGAGCTTGCCCGCGATCTCGGCGCACGACAAGCCGTCGAAGTAGGCCAGCTCGAGCACCGCGCGCTGCTCGGCCGGGACCTCGGCGAGGGCGGCCCGGACCCGGGCGCGGTCGGCGCCGGCGCTGGGGTCGTCGTCCGCGACCACCCGCTCGACCACCTCGTCGTCGCTGCTGCGCCGCGCCACCCGCGCCGACTTGACCACGTCGAGCGCGCGCGACCGCATCCGGATCACCAGCCACGTGCGCACCCGCCCGCGCTTGCCGTCGTAGTCCTTGGCGGCGCGCCACACCTCCAGGAAGACGTCGTGCAAGAGGTCCTCGGCCTCGCCGCGGTGCTTGAGGATCCGCAGCGCCAGGGCCATCAGGACCGGCGCGTGGCGATCGTAGAGGGCGGCCAGGGCCGCGCGGTCGCCGCCGGCCATCGCCCGGATCAGGGCGACGTCGTCGTCGTCGGTCGCTGCCGCCTCGGGTCGCGTCACCCCCGCGGTCATGATCGGACGCTAGCACGATCCTCGTGCGCGTGTGAGGTTGCGCCTATCGGTCGCGCCCGGTAATTGGAGCGTCATGCTCGCAGGCCTGCGCGACGCCATCCGCGAAGCGGCGTCGACCCGTGCGTGGTCGCAGGGGGTGACCCTCGCCCGCGAGGAGCGCGTGTCCGGACGCAGCGCCACCCCCAGCGAGCACGTGCTCGACGTCCGGGTGCCGACCCGGCCGACGCCGTACACGGTGGTGCTGTACCCGCAGGACGACGAGTGGGACTGCGACTGCGGCGCCCGCGACGCCGCGTGCTCGCACGCGTGCGCGGCCGCGATCGTCTGCGCCGACGCCGAGGCCCGGGGCGAGCCGGTGCCGCGGTCGAAGGTCGCCGGCGCCGCCATCGGCTATCGGCTCACCGCCGACCCCGCCGGGCTGGCCGTGGCGCGGGTCGCGGTCGACAACGGCCGCGAGCAGCCGATCACCGAGTCGGTGGTGTCGCTGGCGGCCGGGCGCGGCAGCGGGCTCAAGCTCGCGACCACCGCGGTCGATCTGATCGTCGATCAGCTCCTGGGCTCGCGCCCGAGCGCGCCGATCGGCGCCGACCGCGTCGACAAGCTCCTGACCGCGCTGGCCGACGCCACCGACGTGCGCTTCGCCGGCGACCCGATCCGGACCAGCGGCGAGCTGGTGGTGCCGCGCGCGATCCTGTCGGACGCGGGCGACGGCGTGGTCGTGCGGCTCGAGGCGCCGACCGGCGCCAAGGCGGTGTCGCTGGGCGTGGCCCGGATCGGCGACACGCTGCACCCGATCGGCGCGATCGATCTGGGCGGGGCCCGGCTCGAGCACCTGCCAGCCGAGCAGCGGTTCCGCGCGCGCGAGCTGGGCGCGGTCGCGAGCACGATGGTGCCGGCGCTGGCCGCGCGCATCCCGATCGAGTTCCGGACCCGGCGGCTGCCGTCGGTCGCGCGCGGCATCGCGCCGCGGGCCATGCTCGACGTGATCCAGCGCGGCGAGATGCTGTCGGTGATGGCGATCATCGTCTACGGTGACCCGCCGGTGGCGCGCGTCGACGGCGACCGCCTGGTCCACCTCGGCGGCGACGTGCCGGTGCGCGATCTCGACGGCGAGCAGCTCCTGCGCCACCGCATGCGCAGCGAGCTCGACCTGCTGCCGGGCCGCCGGATCGAGGCCAGCGGCCGCGACGCGTTCGAGCTGCAGGCCAAGCTGGCCCGGTGGCTGCGGGCCGACGCGGCGGCGGCCGACACCGCGCGGGCCGTGCCGCTGGCGATCTCGGTCGACGTCACCCGCGGGCTGGTCGTCGGCGTCACCGGCGAGGGCCGCGCGGTCGATCCGCTGTCGGCGCTGCGGGCCTGGCAGGCCGGCGCCGACCTGGTCGCGCTCGACGGCGGCGGCTGGGGCGCGCTGCCGATGCAGTGGTTGGCGCGCCACGGCGCGATCCTGGGCGATCTGCTGGCGGCCCGCGATCCCGAGGGCGCGCTGCCGGCGTTCGCGCTGCCCGACGCCGCGCGCCTGGCCGCCGATCTCGGCGTCGACGCGCCGCTCGATCTGACCCGGCTCCGGGCGCTGGCCGACGACTTCGACGGGATCCCGCCGGCGGTGCTGCCGCCCGGGCTGGTCGCGGAGCTGCGCCACTACCAGCGCCGCGGCATCGACTGGCTGGCGTTCTGCCGCGACGCCGGGCTCGGGTGCGTGCTCGCCGACGACATGGGCCTCGGCAAGACCATCCAGGCGCTGGCGGCGATCAACGGCCGGACCCTGGTCGTGTGCCCGACCTCGGTCGCGCCCAACTGGCAGTCGGAGACCGCGCGGTTCCGGCCCGATCTGAAGGTGGCGCTCTACCACGGCAGCCGGCGGCGCCTCGACGAGGCCGCCGACCTGACGATCACGACCTACCCGATCGTGCGCAACGACATCGACGAGCTGGCCGCGGTCGGGTGGGACACGGTCATCCTCGACGAGGCCCAGGCGATCAAGAACCCCGACAGCCAGATCGCGCGCGCGGCCTACCGCCTGCGCGGCGCCTGGCGGGTGTCGCTGTCGGGCACGCCCATCGAGAACCGGCTCGACGAGCTGTGGAGCCAGCTGCACTTCACCAACCCCGGCCTGCTGGGCGCGCGCGTCGACTTCCGCGATCGCTGGGCCACGGCGATCGAGGCCGGCGACGCCGAGACCGCGACCCGGCTGCGCGCGCGGGTGCGGCCGTTCGTGATGCGCCGCCTCAAGCGCGAGGTCGCGCCCGAGCTGCCGCCGCGGACCGAGGCGGTGCTGTGGGTCGAGCTCGACGACGACGAGCGCACCACCTACGACGCGATCCGCGCCGCGACCCAGCAGGACGTGATCGACCTGCTCGAGGCCGGCGGCGGCGTGATGGCGGCGCTCGAGGCGCTCCTGCGCCTGCGCCAGGCGGCGTGCCACCGCGGGCTCCTGCCGGGCCAGCGCGCCGACGGCTCGACCAAGCTGACCACGCTGATCGAGGCGGTCTCGGCCGCGGTCGCCGCCGGCGGCAAGGCGCTGGTGTTCTCGCAGTGGACGTCGCTGCTCGATCGGGTCGAGCCGGCGATGACCGCCGAGGGCCTGGCGTTCACGCGCCTCGACGGCTCGACCCGCGATCGCGCCGGCGTGGTCGCGACGTTCCAGGACCCGGCCGGTCCGCCGGTGATGCTCCTGTCGCTCAAGGCCGGCGGCACCGGCCTCAACCTGACCGAGGCCGACCACGTGTTCCTGCTCGATCCGTGGTGGAACCCGGCGGTCGAGGATCAGGCCGCCGATCGGGCCCACCGCATCGGCCAGGACAAGCCGGTCATGATCTACCGGCTGGTCGCGCGCGACACCGTCGAGGAGCGCGTGCTCGCGCTCCAGGACAAGAAGCGGGCGATCGCCGCGGCCGCGCTCGACGGCGGCGCCGCGCTCGCGATCACGCGCGACGACCTGCTCGATCTCTTGCGCTGACCGCGCCCGGCCGCGGTCGGCCGGGCGTCTTGGGACTGGCTCGTCGGCCGCGCGTCGCGGGGCCAGCGGGGCTGGTCCGCGCCACCGACGTGGCGCGGTCGACACCTCCGCTCCCCGCGTGCCCCTGCCCCGTCCTGGCGAGGCCGGACGATCTGGCGACAGGCCTCCCGCGGGAGCTCACCGCGCCGAGATCGCGACGTCGTCGAAGTAGACGTAGTCGCTGCGGCTCGAGGCGTCGACCCGGAACCGGACCGCGACCGAGCTGGCGCCGGCCAGCGGCACCTCGTAGGCGCCGGCGTGGCGCACGCCGTTGCTGAAGTCGGCGCCGACGACGAGGTCGGCGACGGTGGTCCAGGCGCCGCCGTTGCGCTGGAGCTCGACGACGTAGTCCTCGCCGGCCTCCATCGAGTTGGCCAGCGCGCTGTACTCGATCCGGAGCGTGCCGTAGCTGCCGACCGTCAGGGTCGGGCTCCAGAACGACGAGGCCGCGCCCGAGGCGCTGCGCAGCTGGACGCTGTAGCGGCCGCTGGCCGAGTAGGTGGTGCTGCGGTAGCGCGCGGCGTCGGCGCCGCCGTCGACGAAGCCGTCCCAGCCGCTCTCGAAGGCGCTCGAGGCCAGCGTGGTCCACGTCGCCTGGCACGCGGGCGCCTGCGCGCAGTCGCTGTCGGCGCAGTCGGTGGCGCCGTCGCCGTCGTTGTCGAGGCCGTCGGCGCAGGCGGTCTCGGTGGCGGGCGCCTGGCACGCGGGCGCCTGCGCGCAGTCGCTGTCGGCGCAGTCGGTGGCGCCGTCGCCGTCGTTGTCGAGGCCGTCGGCGCAGGCGGTCTCGGTGGTGGGCGCCTGGCACGCGGGCGCCGCGGCGCAGTCGCTGTCGGCGCAGTCGGTGGCGCCGTCGCCGTCGTTGTCGAGGCCGTCGGCGCAGGCGGTCTCGGGCGTCGGCGCCGCGCCGGCCGCGCTGACCGTCAGCGTCACGCCCGAGTAGGTCGCGTACGCGACGATCATCACGTAGTAGGTGCCGCCCTGGGCCGGGTTGAACTCGCACCGCTCGGTGTTGCCCGAGGTGTACGGGCGGCAGTCGTAGCTGGTCGAGGTCGGCGCGCTGCCGCGCTTGACGTACAGGTCGGCGTCGCCGGTGCCGCCGGCGATCTCGAACTTGATCGCGGTGGCGCCGTTGGCCGGGTACGAGAACGACAGCGACGTCGACGACGCCAGGCCGGCGCGGGTGTCGATCACCTGGTAGTTGGCCGGGGCGGCGACGCCGACCGCGGTCCAGGCGTTGCCGACCTGGGTCGCCTGCGTCGAGCCGGCGCCGAACAGCGAGGTCGCGGCCGCGACCGTCGCGGCCCGGGCGTCGGAGAACGTCGCGCTCGGGGTCAGGTTCGCGGTGTTGGCCAGGTAGAACACGCGCGCGGCGTCGTAGATGCCGATGCCGGTGACGACCGTCGTCGACTTGCCGCGCGGGTGGGTGCCGCCCTGGGCCGTGAGGTAGAAGGCCAGGTTGGCGATGCCCGAGCTGTAGTGGACGTCGACGTTGCCCGCCGTCGAGGTCCAGTAGTCGAGCGACGCGCCGTCGAGCGCCGGGTCGTTCATGTAGCGCAGCGCCGGCGACGCCAGCCAGATGTCCTCGCCGACCTTCCAGTTGTTGGCGGAGGCCGGGGCGCCGGTGTCGCCGCTGGTGTCGCGGTACCACTCGCAGACGTTGCCGAAGATGTCGGACATCGCCTCGTTGAGGCCGCCCGACTCACCGGCGTAGATCAGGTTGGACGTGCGCTCGGTGACCGCGTGGGTGAGCTCGTGGGCGGTGACGTCCATCGAGATCGCCAGGCTGCGCGAGTTCACGTTGTCGCCGTCGCCGTACACCATCTGGGTGCCGTTCCAGTAGGCGTTGACGTAGTTGGTGCTGTAGTGGACCGAGCTGATCAGCTTGGCGCCGGCGTTGTCGAACGAGTCGCGGCCGAACAGGCCCTGGTAGCAGTCGTAGGTCGAGCCCAGGCGCGCGAAGTTGGTGTCGACGTCGGTGTCGCCCGACGCCGCGCCGGTCTCGGTCCGGGCGAGCGGGCCCGGCAGCGCCGTGCCGTGGTTGAGGTTGTGGACCTCGCGGTTGCGGGCGGTCTGGAGGTTGTCGTAGCTCCAGACCACGGCCCCGGTCCGCGCGTCGACGAACACCACCGGCCGGAACGGCTGCCCGCCCTGGGTGTAGTCGAGCTGGACGCGGTAGGTCAGGCGATCCTTGTCGCCGTGGCGGAGGATCTGGAGGTCGGCGACGCTGCGCAGGCCCTGGGCCGCCGGCGCGGTCGCGGCGGCGGCGGCGGTCGCGGCCGCGGTGTCGAGCGTCGGGCGCGGATCGACCGCGACGTCGCGGATCAGCCGATCGGTCATCCCGAGGAACTTGCCGGTCGGGTCGAGGTGGACGATCGCCTCGGCGCCGAACACCGGCACGCCGCCGACGGACTGGGCCACGCGGGTGTGGGCGCGCCCGAGCAGGTCGATCTCGACGCCGCGGGCCCACACGCCGTCGACGCCGCGCAGGAGCGTCGGGTCGACCTCGAGGAGCTGGCGCAGGCTCAGGTCCTCGGCGAGCTGCACCGAGGCGGCGTCGCCGGCGTGAAAGACCGGCGCGCTGCCGATCGCTTGATCGTCGGAGGTGGCGCAGGCGGCGACCGCCAGCCCGGCGGCGGCGACGAATCCCAGTCGTGCGAATCGCTTCATCGAGAAGATCCCCTTTTGTTGCACGTGGACGACCGCGGCATTTCAGCGTCCGCAGCGAAGCGAGTCAATCAATTGACCATGAAAGGTCCGGAAGATCGCCTATCGCGGAACGCGAGGTGTTGCGTGTTACGGAACGCCGCCGCTGTGCACGGATCGGACACCTCCCCGCGCGGCGGCGGTTGTCGACGGAGAACAGCCTCCCAGCGCGCGCCGCTCGGTGTGCCGAGCGGGCGCACACCGCCGCGCATGTGCGCCCGCCGCGCGGTAGGCGGAAGGCGGTGTTCGTCACTGTGTCTTTGTGTGTGCCGGTGGCATCGGGCCCGATATGGTCCTTCATGCGCGCACGCGCGGCGGCGCTCCGCGGCTGCCGATCGGGCGCCGGATCGCGCCCTCGGGCATAGTCGGGCCATGCGTCTGTACGCGCGCATCCCGCACCTGCCCGGGTCGCGGGTCGGCCCGGCCGAGCGGTACGCGGGGCCGGCGTTCATCGCCCGGGTGACGGCCGCCGCCACCGAGGACGATCGGGTGATCGTGACCGAGAAGCTCGACGGCTCGTGCGTCGCGCTCGTCGGCACCGCGGCCGGGGTCGAGGCGCGCGGACGCGACGGGGGCCTGTGCGCGGCGTCGCGCAACGACGGGCGGCGCGCGTTCGCGGCGTGGGCGACCGCGCGGTCGGCGGTGCTCGCGGTCCACCTCGCGCCCGGCGAGCGCCTGATGATCGAGTGGCTGGCGCTGGCCCACGGCACCCGCTATGCCCTACCGCACGGGCCCGCGGTGGTGATCGACGGGTTCGCCGCCGACGGCGCGCGCTGGGGCTTCGACGACGTGCGCGCCCGGGCGACGGCGCTGGCCCTGCCGACCCCGACGGTGCTGCACGACGGCGGCGCGCTCGCGGTCGACCTGGCGCTGGCGCGGCTCGGCGCGCACGGTCACCACGGCGCGATCGATCCGGCCGAGGGCGTGATGTACCGGCTCGAGCAGCGCGCCCGGGTCCGCGGCCTCGCCAAGCTGGTGCGGCCCGGGAAGGTCGACGGCAGCTACCTGGCCGATCACACCCGCGGTGAGCACGTCTGGAACTCGTGGCACGATGCCGGCGCGCCATGACCGCCCGCGTGTACTTCGCCACGCCCAACCAGGGCCACCAGGACGATCTCCGGCGGTTGCTGGCCGACGTCGACGTGGCGCTCTCGCGGTTCGGGCCGACGGTGCCGGCCGGGCTCGACCTCGAGGCCACGGCGCGGTGGCGGGCCCGGGCCGCGTTCGCCGCGCTGGGCGAGCGCTGCTTCGTCGAGAACACCGAGCTCGAGATCGAGGGTGAGCCGGCCCGGCGCGGCAGCGCGATGAAGGCGCTGCTCGAGGACGTGGGCGACGCGGGCGTGTGCGCGCGCGCCGGCGGTCAGGCCGCGGTGACGCGCGTGGTCGTGGCCCTGGCCGAGGGCCCGGCCGACGCCGACGTCCGGGTGTTCACTGGCGAGCTCGAGGGCGCGATCGCCCGGGCGCCGGCCGGCGTGGGCGGGCGCGGCTGGGATCGGGTGTTCATCCCCGACGGCTACGCCCGGACGATGGCCGAGCTGGGCGACGCCACCTACCTGATCAACATGCGCCACGGCCCCTACCTGGACCTGGCCGATCACCTGCGCGGGCGCACGTTCGGCGGCGCGTTCGAGGCCCACGTGACGATCCGGTGCGCGGCCGCCGACGAGCCGCGCTTCGCGGCGCTGTGCGATCAGCTCGGCGTCAAGCACCTCGCGATCGAGCTGGCGGCCGGCGCGGTCGTGACGCAGCCGATGACCGCGACGGTCCACCGCGGCACGCTGCGCGAGGTCCAGGACCAGGTGCACGAGCTGGCGCGCGCGATCGTCGCCGGTGGGTTCGAGGTGGTGCGCACCAAGATCGAGGCGCTGCCGCGCAACCGCGACATCCCCGAGACCGACGCCGCGGCCGCGGCCGAGCCCGCCCGCTACTTCGAGTACCACCTCAAGCTGGTGATCGCGCCGGCGCTCGAGCTGGCCGCGATCGCCGAGGTGGCCGCGGCCCACGAGGCGCGCCTGTCGCGCAACGCCCGGCGGGTGCGCGCCGACGGCAGCCACGAGCGATACCTGACGCTGCGGCTGCCCGGGCTGGGGCGCGCCAGCGCCGACGCGCGGTTCGCCGCGCTCGAGGCCGCGGTCGCCGCGCTGCCCGTCACGGTCACCCGGCGCGTGCGCGAGTACACCGTCTATGACTCGAACCTGGCCCTCGATCACGGCTGGCGCTGAGCCGCGGGCCGCGCTCCTGGCCGGCTGGCTGCGCCGGGCCGGGGTCGCGGGCGATCCGGCCTGGGTCGTGCGCGGCAGCATCGCGACCGCGGTGTGGTGTCCGGGCGCGCGGCCGCCCGCCGACGTCGACTACCTGGTGCCGGGCGACGCCGCGAGCTTCGATCCCGCGGCGCTGGCCGCGCGGGTGCGCGCGGTGGCCGCGGTGGCCGATCCGACCACGACGCTGACGATCGTCGACACCGAGGTGATCTGGGCCGAGACGTCGTCGCCGGGGCTGCGCGCGCACGTCGCCGGCGCGGTCGGCGAGGTCGTCGACCATCGCTTCCAGCTCGATCTGGCGGTCGGCGATCCGATGGCGGTGCCGCCGGGTCCGATCGAGGTCGCCGACGTCGGGCCGGTGCTCGCGTGCGCGCCCGAGACGCTGGTCGGGTGGAAGCTGCACGGCCTGTGCGAGTTCGGGCGCGGGCGCTGGCGCGCGAAGGACCTGTTCGACCTCGACCTCTTGTGGCAGCACGCGCCCCTCGAGCCCACCGCGGTGCGCGCCGCGATCGAGCTGGCGTTCGGGTCGCGCGGCCTCGGGCTCGACGCGCTCGATGACTTCCGCACCCGGGACGGTTGGGGGCTGTCGACCGGCGGCCGGCGCAAGTGGCGCGGGCTGGCGCGGCAGCACCCGGTCGACGACCTGGTGGCGACCCGGGCCCGGGTGCGCGCGGCCGTCGCGGCCGTGCTCGATGCGCCGTAGGCGCCGCCGTCCCGGTGGGCCGTCGGCGCGGCCGTGCTCGATGCGCCGTCGGCGCCGCCGTGCGCCGTGCGCGGTCCGCGGTGGGCCGTCGTCGCGGCGGTGCTCGATGCGCCGTCAGCGCGGCCGTCCGCGATGCGCCGTCAGCGCGGCCGTCAGCGGTGCGCGGCGAGCGCGACCACGGCCCGACCGCCGCGCTCGCGTCGGCGGTGGTTGACGAACGCGAGCGCGTCGACGAACCCCTGGTACAGCGCCGCAGGCACGGCCGCGGCGTCGGTCAGCGCGATCACGACGATGCCGCCCGGCGGCGCGTGGACCGCCGACATGCGGGCGTCGGGCTCGTCGAGGTAGGTCAGGCAGTCGATCAGCGCGTCGAGGTTGGCGCCATAGAAGGCCGGGAAGCCGAACTGGCGCGCCAGCTCGGCGTGGAACTCCGCGGGCGTGGTCATCGCCGCGCCGTCGAGCGTGACCACCTGCTCGGGCGGGGGCGTCATCACGACCGCGCCGCCGTGCTGCGGCGACGGCGCCAGCGCGAGGTGCACCACCAGCGCGGCGCTGTCGGGGCCGGCGCCGACCCGGACCGCGAGCGGCTGGGACGAGGTCGCGATCAAGGTCGCGGTCGCGGGCAGGCCGTGGCCGTGGCCGTCGACCTCGACGCCGACGCGGGCGCTGGTCGCGTAGACGATCGCGACCCCGGCCGGCAGCGCTCGGTCCTCGACCGCGGCCAGGCGCGCCGCCGTCCACGTGACGTCGGCGCGGGCGATCAGGTTCCAGACGCGGGCCGGACCGGTGATCGTCGCGGTCACGTCGTCGGCGCCTCCGAACTCGATCGCCGCGCCGGTCGTGCCATGCCACGCGCGCCCGTCGATGGTCAGCGTCAGGCCGCCGCCGTCATCGAGCACGCACAGCCAGCGGCGGTAGCCGGGCAGGCGGGTGAACGGGCCGGGCGCTGTGATCTCGGCGACGCTGACCCGCGCCAGCCGGGCCGCGGCGGCGCCGGCCGGCCAGCGCGCGATCTCGTGCGACGTGCCCTGCGCGGCGCCCCACGGCGCCGACCGCCACGCGCCGGCGTCGATGCGTTCGATCAGCGGCATGGACCGCGACCGTACACCCTCACGGCCGGCGCACGGCCTTGGGCGTGCGCCCGGCCTTGGCGGCGGCCACGACGGTCGGCAACCCCGACGGCGTCAGCGACACCTCGTACTTGTGGCTGTTGAGCGTGACCTTCGAGTTCTTGAGGTAGACCATCACGCGCTTGTCGAACGTGTTGCCGAGCTGGAGCGTCCAGGTGCCGTCGTTGCTCGCGAAGGTCTTGCTCTGCGACGGCTGGGCCTCGGCGCCGGTCAGATCGAGCACGCACACGGTCACCGTGTACGACGCGTCGGCGTTGCCGCCGGTGCCGCGCAGCCGCAGGGTGGCGTTCTGCGACGGCAGGCCGATCGAGACGAACGTCCGCTCGGCGTTGAGGCTGCCGTCGTAGATGCGCTCGGCCCAGGTCGAGGCGTCGGTCTGGTCGCCCCAGCCGAGCCCGCGCGGGCCGATCTTGCCGGAGCCGGCGTCGAGGTTGTACTCGGCCACGACCTTCTCGGCCTCGGCCAGGTACCTCTGGTAGTCGTCGACGCACTGCTGCGCCTGCTCGGGCGTGGTCGACAGCGCCTTGCAGATCGGCGCCTGCAGGATCGGCGACAGCTTCTTGAACGCCGTCGTGAGCTTGCTCCACTCGGAGCTGCACGGGTTGGCGCTGGCGCGCTGGTGGGCGGCGGCGGTGAGGGCGAGGGCGGCGAACGCGGTGACGGCGAGCTTGTTCATCGGATGCTCCTGGTGTGGTTGGCGGCGACGTGCATTCATCGACGACATCCATGAGCACAGGCCGTACCAGCGCCGCGGGTGCGCGGCGCGCCGACCTGCGGGTGCGACCAGGCCGAGCGAGCGTGGCGGGCGGCGATGGCACGCCACATCAGCGCGCTGGTACAATGCTTGCTGTCGAGCGGGGGGATGCTCGACCTGATCGACACGATGCCGACCGAACCCACGCCGACGCCGGAGCCTGCGCCGCCGACGCGCACCCACCACGAGGTCGGCTCGGCCGACCTGGGCGCGGGCTACCTGCTGTGCATCGAGGACGGCAGCTCCCACACGGTGCCGCTGCCCGGCGACGGCGAGCTGACGCTGGGCCGCGATCCCGAGTGCACGATCCGCCTCGCCGACGCCCAGGTGTCACGCCGACACGCCGTCATCGCCGCGGTCGCCGACGGGGTGCGGGTGACCGATCTCGACAGCCGCCACGGCACGTTCGTCAACGGCGAGCGGGTGGCGCGGCCCCGGCGGCTCCTGTCCGGCGACGTGATCACGCTGGGCGGGGCGGTCGTGGTCGTCCACCGCACCGCGCGCGCGGTCGGCGTGCGCACGGTCGTCGACGGCGCCGAGCTGGCCACGCGCCTCGAGATCGAGCTCGATCGCACGCTGCGCTACGGCCGCACCGTCGCGCTGGTGGTCGTGCGCAGCGACGCCGACGTCGACCGCGGCCGCCTGACCACCGCGCTGGCTTCGCACCTGCGGCCGATCGACGCCGCCGCGCTGTTCGGCGACCGCGAGGTGGTCGTGGTCCTGCCGGAGCTGGGGGCGCCCGCGGCGATCGAGTCCGCCGCGCGCCTGTTGGCGATCGTGGGCGGCGGCCGCGCCGGCGTCGCCACCGCGCCCCACGACGGCTGCGATCTCGACACGCTCCTGGGCGCGGCCCGGGGCGCCGCCACCGCCGCGGCCCCGGGCGTGGTCGCGGCGGCGCAGAGCGACGTGCTCCGGCTCGAGTTCGGCGACAAGGTCGTGGTCGCCGCCGATCCGGCGATGCGGCGCCTGTACGAGCTGATCCGCCGGCTGGCCCGGAGCGATCTGCCGGTCCTGGTCCACGGCGAGACCGGCAGCGGCAAGGAGCTCGCGGCCGCGGCGATCCACCACGGCTCGGCGCGCGCGCGCGCCGCTGATCTCGATCAACTGCGCGGCCTTGCCCGAGACCCTGGCCGAGGCCGAGCTGTTCGGGCACGAGCGCGGCGCGTTCACCGGCGCCGGCCAGCGCGCCGGGCTGCTCGAGGCGGCCTCGGGCGGGACCGTGTTCCTCGACGAGATCGCCGATCTGTCGCCGGCGATCCAGGCCAAGCTCCTGCGCGCGCTCGAGGCCGGCAAGATCACGCGCCTCGGCGACACCCGCGAGCGCGCGATCGACATCCGGCTGGTGGCCGCGACCCACCGCGATCTCGCGCTCGAGGTCGCGGCCGGGCGGTTCCGCCAGGACCTGTTGTTCCGGCTCAACGCCGCGCGGGTCGTGGTGCCGCCGCTGCGCGATCGCCGGCGCGAGCTGATCCTCCTGGCCGAGCACCTGCTGACCGCGGCCTGTGGCCGGCTCGGGCGCGATCCGGTGCCGCTGTCGACCGACGTCGTGCGCGCGCTGTACGCGCACCGCTGGCCCGGCAACGTGCGCGAACTCAAGAACGTCATGGACTACGCGGCGGCGGCGGCGGTCGACGCCGCGGTGATCGAGCCGTGGCACCTGCCGGAGGACCTGGCCGCGCTCGCGGGCGAGCCCGCGGCCGAGCTGGCCGTCGCCGACGACGACGCGGCGGCGATGGCGCCGCCGACCCGGTTCCGCCCGATCGACGACGAGGTCGCCGAGCTCGAGCGCGCGCGCATGATCCAGGCGCTGGCGGCGTGCGACGGCGTGCGCAACAAGGCCGCGGCGCTGATCGACATGCCGCTGCGCACGTTCGTCACCAAGTTCAAGCGCTTCGCGATCCTGCCCGGCGACTGGGCCCGAGCGAAGGCCCGGTGATCGACGACACCGCGCTGGGCGACTACCAGATCGTGCGGCCGCTCGGGCGCGGCGGCATGGGCCTGGTGTTCCTCGGCCACGACCCGGTGCTCGATCGACCGGTCGCGATCAAGCTGATCGCCACCGCCGCGCCCAGCGCCGCCGCGCGCGAGCGGTTCTTGATCGAGGCCCGCGCGATCGCGCGCCTGGCCCACCCCAACGTGGTCGCGGTGTACCGGGCCGGCGAGACCCGCGACGGTCGCCCGTTCCTGGTGCAGGAGCTGGTGCGCGGCCACAGCCTCGATCGGCTGACGCCGCCGCTGCCCGCGGCCGAGGTCCGGCGCATCGGCGTCGAGATCGCGCGCGGCCTGGCGGCGGCCCACCGGCGCGGCGTGCTGCACCGTGACCTCAAGCCGGGCAACGTCATGCTCGCCGACGACGGCGCGGTGAAGATCCTCGACTTCGGCCTGGCCAAGCTGCGGCCGCTCGATCAGCGCGGCCTGGCCAGCGCCGCGGTGGCGCCGGTCGCGCCGCCGGCCGACGACGTCACGCCGTCGACGCTGGCCGGCCACCATCGGCCCACGGGCGACACGGGCGACACGATCGACGCCGTCGCGGTCACCGCCGACGCCGGTCCGCCGGCGCCGGCCCTCGATGACACCGCCGACCTGCCGGTCGAGGCGCCCGCGGGCGCGGGGCCGGCGCCGGTCCGCGACCTGACGTTGACGCAGCCGGGGGCGGTGCTCGGGACGCCGCGCTACATGGCGCCCGAGCAGTGGCGCGGCGAGGCCGCGACCGAGCGCACCGATCTGTACGCGCTGGGCGCGGTGCTGTTCGAGCTGGCCACCGGGCGGCCGGTCTACCCGACCCGCGATCTCGACGAGCTGGCGCGCGGCGGTGCTCGAGCAAGATCCGCCGGCGCTGGCGACCGTGGCGCCCGACGTCGATCCGGCGCTGGCGGCGGTGGTCGATCGCGCGCTGGCCCGCGAGCCCGCGGCCCGGCCGGCCTCGGCCGACGCGATGGCCCAGGCGCTCGCGACCGCGGCGGCCGGCGCGCCGGTGGCCCACGTCGACAACCCGTACCGCGGCCTGGCCGCGTTCGCCGCCGACGATCGCGCGCTGTTCTTCGGCCGCGGCGCCGACGTCGGCGCGATCGTCGATCGCCTGCGCGGCGAACAAGCGGTGGTCGTCGTCGGCGACTCGGGCGTCGGCAAGTCGTCGCTGGTGCGGGCCGGCGTGCTGCCGGCGATCGCCGCCGGTGGGCTCGGCGGTGCGCGCGCGTGGATCACGGCGACCTTCCGCCCCGGCGCCGACCCCCTCGCGGCCGCGCGGGCCGCGCTCGGCGTCGCGGGCCCCGACGACCTCGCCGGCGCGCTCGCGGCGGCGACCCACGGCGGCGCCGGCCTGGTCGTGTTCGTCGATCAGGCCGAGGAGCTGATCACCCAGGCGCCGCGCGCGGACGCGGTCGAGCTCGCGGACGTGCTGGCGACCGCGCTGGCCGGCGATCCCGGCCTGCGGGTGATCGCGTCGGTGCGCGGCGACTTCGTCACCCGCCTGGCCGACGTCCCGGGCCTGCGCGCGCTGGTCACGCGCGGGCTGCACCTGGTCAGCCCGCTCGACGACGCCGGCCGGCGCGAGGCCATCCTCGGCCCGGCCGCGGTCGTCGGCGTCGAGCTCGAGGCCGCCGCGGTCGACGCGCTGGTCGCCGAAAGCGCTGGGCGCGGTGGCCTGCCGCTGCTCCAGTTCGCGCTGGCGCTCTTGTGGCAGCGGCGCGACGTCACCACCGTCCGGATCACCGCCGCCGACGTGGTCGCGATCGGCGGTGTCGGCGGGGCCCTGGCCCGGCACGCCGACGGCGTGATCGCCGCGCTCGATCCCGCCGGCCGCGCCACCGCGCGCCGGCTGCTGACCGCGCTGGTCACCAGCGACGGCACCAGCGCGATCCGCGACGCGGCCGAGCTGGCCGTCGACGCCGCCGGCGCGCGCGCGGTGCTCGACGCGCTCATCGACGGCCGCCTCGTCGTCGCCCGCGACGGCGCCGCCGGCGCCAGCTACGCCTTGGCGCACGACGCGCTGATCGTCCACTGGGCGACCTTGGCCGAGTGGCTGGCCGACGACGTCGGGCTGCGCGCGCGCCGCCAGCGCCTGGCCGCGGCCGCCACCGAGTGGGCGCGGCTCGGCCGCGGCAGGGACGGCCTGCTCACGCGGCGTCAGCTCAGCGAGGCGGCGACGCTCCCCGACCTGGCCGCGCGCGAGGCCGCGCTGGTCGCCGCGTCGCGCCGCGCGCTGGCCCGCCGCCGCACGCTGACGCTCAGCCTGGTCGCGCTGGCGGTGGCCGCGATCGTCGCCGCCGTGGTCGGCACGCGCTGGGCCCAGGCCCGCGCCCGCGACCGGCAGATCGCCGCGCACGTCGCCCGCGCGCAGAAGCTCGCCGGCGCCGCGGGCGCGCAGGCCGCGGTCGCCGATCGCACCCGCGCTGACGCGTTCGCGCAGTTCGATCGCTACGCCCGCACCAACGCCGCCGCGGACGAGGCGGTGGCCGAGGACACCTGGCGCCTGGCCCAGGCCCGGTCGCGCGAGACCCGTGACACCTACCGCGCCGCGGCGTCGGCGCTCGAGTCGGCCCTGCTGATCGAGGCGCGCCCGCGCCTGCGCACGCGCCTGGCCGAGCTGCTCCACGCCCAGGCGGTCCTGGCCGAGCGCGATCACGATCCCTACGCCGTCGCCGATCTGCGCGCGCGCGTCGCCACCTACTCGGCCGAGGTCGCCGCGACCTGGGACGCGCCGGCGACGTTGACGGTCACCGTCGACACGCCCGCCGAGCTGGTCGTGCGGTGCGCGGTGGCGAGCGATCCGACCCGTCGGCCTGGGCTGCCGCTGGCTGACGTCCGCGGGCGCACGCTGACGGTGACGACACCCCCGACCAGCTGCCTGGTCGACGTGGACAGCCCGGGGCGGGTGCGGGTGCAGGCGCCGGTGACGCTGGCGCGCGGCGAGCGGCTGGCCCTGGCGCTGACCCTGCCGGCCGCGGCGACCGCGCCCGCGGGGTTCGCCTACGTCGCGCCGGGGCGGTTCCTGTTCGGCGCCGAGCCCGAGGAGGTGCGCAAGGCCCTGGCCGCGCCGCCGCAGCACCAGGTCGAGCTGCCTGGGTTCTGGATCGCGCGGACCGAGACCACGCTGGCCCAGTGGATCGAGTTCCTCGACCAGCTCGCGCCGGCCGAGCGCGAGGAGCGCCGGCCGCGGCCCGGCGCCGGGTTCGCGAGCGGCGTCGAGCTCACCGTCGACGCCGACGGGGCCTGGGCGTTCACGCTGACCCACGCCGACGCCACGTACCGGGCGCGGCGCGGCGCGCCGTTCCGCTACCAGGGCCGCGCGCGCCGGGTCGCGCAGGACTGGACCCTGTTCCCGGTGGCCGGCATCACGATCGCCGACGCCCGCGCCTACGCCGCCTGGCTCGACCGCACCGGGCGCGTGCGCGGCGCGCGGCTGTGCACCGGCGCCGAGTGGGAGCGCGCGGCCCGCGGCGCCGACGACCGGATCTATCCGCACGGCGATCAGCTGGAGCTCGACGACGCCGACCTGGTCAAGACCTACGGCGAGGTGCCAGGCTCGTTCGGACCCGATCAGGTCGGCAGCCACCCGGCGTCCGACAGCCCGTTCGGGGTCGCGGATCTGCTCGGCAACGTCTGGGAGTTCGTCGAGAGCACGCCCGAGGTCGCGGTGACCCGCGGCGGCGACTGGTACAGCGGCGGGTTCTCGTCGCGGTCGAGCAAGAACCTCGGCAACGAGCCGAACTTCCGCAGCGGCGGCACCGGCGTCCGCATCTGCGCCGACGCGCGCTGAAACGGCGCGCGGTCGATCGCCGCGCTGGGATGGCGCGCCGATTCGGCGCGCGCTGAGGACCCCGAGAATAACCTCGGGAATGAGTACGCTTCCTTACTGCACCGATCCGGGTGGCACGGTAGCTGCTCATCCCGCTGGTATGAATAGACACCTCTGGGCTGGGTTGTTCCTGTCGTCGACGCTGATCGCCTGTGTCGACGCTCCTGATCTCGGCGAGGAGGCCTCGGGCATCAGCCCCGGCAGCGGCGGCCGCGAGAACGGCCGCTGGTTCCTCGGCGACACCGCCGACGTCTTCATCGGCCCCAACGGCAACGCCGACTTCATCGCCGGGTCGTCGACCGGCGTGACGATCGCCGGCGTCGGCGTGACCGTCGCGATCGTCGAGTCGCAGGCCGCCGGCCCGTGTCTGTCGATCAACGGCCAGCCGTGCTCGGCGACCGCCGCCAACGGCGCCATCTTCCTCGGCCCGTCGTCGAGCGTGCCGCGCCTCAAGATCGAGTCCACCACCCAGTTCACCGGCCCGCTGGGGCAACCCATGACCGGGTACGTCGTCAAGCACAACGCGGCCTGGGCGATCGGCGGCACCAGCTGGGTCACGTACTGCAAGAGCGACCGGCTGGCCTACCCGGTCTCGGGCCGGATCTCGCGGAGCGGGCACTTCGGCCCGACGGGCGACGTGTCGTTCGGCTGCAGCGAGTACACCGCCGCCGGGATCAAGCCCACCGCGCTGGCCGACCTGACCGGCAACGGCCTCGCCGCCAAGGTCATGAGCTGGGGCTTCCTCCGCGTCGGCACGTTCAGCAACCTCGCCGGCATCCAGATCGACGGCGAGTCGCTCTACGAGGTGGCCGTCAGCGCCGGCCGCGCCGACTATTGCCTCGACGCCGGCAGCCACACCATCGACGGCACGTCGATCGAGCTGGTCGACCTGGTGCCTGGCAACCTCGCCACCGACGCCGTCGGGGGCATGGTCCCGAGCCCGGCCGCCTCGACGACGCCGGTCGAGTCGATCGCCGGCCAGTACCACCTCGAGGCGCTGTGGAGCGGCAAGAACGTGCAGTGCCTGTCGAAGCTGCGCTGGCAGGGGCTGCCGGTGGGTGATCGGTGCACCGCCGCCGGTGGCACCTTGCGCGACCCGCGCCTGCCGTACGACATGGTCGCCGGCGATCCGCCGACGTGGGTTCCGCACGGCAAGTTCTGCGAGGACTACCCGACGGATCTGTCCTCGCTCGCCGGCGGCGGGACCATGCTCGCGGTCGACTCGACCTGGAACGACGTCGGGTTGTGGCACTGGAAGCACGCCACCAACGGCGACCACTACACCACCACCGTCGGCTCCTACAACGGCGCGCACGTCGGAGGCTCGACGCTGCCCGAGGCCGGCTACAGCACCTCCCCGGTCCCGATGCTGTACGGGACCATCGTCACCACGATCGGCCGCGACATCCTGAGGGCGAACTACGGCGCTGACGCGGGCACGTTCGTCGCGCTGAAGTCCTGCAAGAAGAACAGCGACTGGCTGACGACGGCGCCGGCGGTGTTCGCGCTGCCGAGCGGCTACACGGCGTGCAAGGTCGAGGGGCACATCTGGGCGACCCCGCCGTCGCCGGACGTCCTGACCAAGCTCGGCTGGACGATGGTGACCCTGAAGCTGTTCAAGAAGAACAGCGAGTACTTCACGACGACGGCCTCCGCGGTCGCTGGCTACACCCTGGTCGCGCCGCTCGGCTCGATCGTGGCCCCGCCCACCTGGTGAGCGTCGTGTGGTGTGCGTGCGGTGCGATCGGTGCGATCGCCTGGTACGCTCGCCTCGATGACGCGGATGTTCCTGGTCGCGGTCGTGACCGCGACGCTGGCGTGCAGGGGCGGGGCTCGTCGGCGGCCGGGTCGGGGTCGGGCTCGGCGGCCGGGTCGGGGTCGGGCTCGGCGGCCGGGTCGGGGGTCGGGCTCGGCGGCCGGGTCGGGGTCGGGCTCGGCGGCCGGGCCGGGGGCGGGGGCCAGCGTCGTCGACGCGGCGCTGGTCGTCGACGCGGCGCTCGTCACTGACGCCGCGCCCGCGATCGACGCGGCGCCGGCCAGCACCGCGGTGCCGACGCCGGCGGGCGCGCCGCGGGTCGTGCTGATCCACGGCCCCGAGCTCCTGGGCTCCGAGCAGAAGGCGGTCGACCGGCTGCGCGGCGGGCTGGCGCGCGGCCGCAACTCGGCGGCGCTGGTCGACGCGTCGCCCGACGAGGAGGCCGTGGCCCGGGCCTGGATCGATCACGCCGAGCCGGGGACCTCGCCGGCGCTACCGGCGGCCTGGGCCGCGGCGCCGGTGGTGCTGGTGCTCGAGCTGCTCCCGCCGATCGGCGAGAAGCCCAGGCGGCGGAGCGGCGGGCTCGGCGCCTGGGTCGCGTTCCGGCCGCCGTCGACCGACCCGGTGATCGTCCAGCGCGGCCAGCCCGCCGGCCCCGACCTCGGCGACGAGGGCGCCGTCCAGGCCGTGCTCGACACCCTCGCCCTCGCCGCCGGAGCCACGCCATGACCCGCGCGCTCGTCGTCGCCGCCACCGCGCTGGCGCTGACCGTCGCCGCGCCTGCGCACGCGGGCTGGCGGCCGGTGGTCACGCTGCTCGTCGACGCAGGCCAGGGCGGCGCGGCCGGCAAGCGCTGCGTCGACAGCATCGCCGGCAAGCTCAAGGAGGCCGGCGAGGATCTCGAGCTGACCCGGCGCGACCTCGCGGCGGTGCGCGCGAAGCTACCGGCGACGCTGGCGCCATCGGTGCTGGCCTGGGCCTGGGCCGACACCCGGCCGCTGCGCAGCCGCGGCCGCGACGGCACCTACGACGCGATCGTCGTGGTCGACTGCCGCCCCGACGCCGGCACGATCGATGTGATGATCGCGCCCACCAGCGAGGACGTCACGACCGTGCGCCTGCGCGGCATCGCCCCGGCGCCGCGCACGATCGCCTGGCTGACGGCGCGCATCCAGGCGGCGTCGTCCGTCGGCTTCGAGCTGTGACCCGGTCCTCGGCGCCCCGCGGCTGGTGTTTTTCGCGGCGTTTCACACCAGCCACCTAGGCCGGCGCGTGGCCGCGCAGCCACGCGACGACGCGCGCGGCGATGCCCGCGGGCTCCTCGACGGCGAGGAAGTGCCCGACCGCGGGCACGACCTCGCGCCGGTAGCCGCCGGTGAAGTAGCGCTCGGCGCCCAGGCCGACCGCGGGGCCGATGCAGCCGTCGTCGGCGCCGTGCAGGTACAGGGTCGGCACGGCGATGCGATCGCGGCGGCGCAGGCGCGCCGCGGCCTCGGCCAGCGGCCGGGTCAGCGCCCGGTAGTACAGGAGCGGCGCCGGCCAGCTCGCGCGCAGGGTGGCGTGGAGCTCGGCGCGCAGGTCGTCGGGCAGGTGGTAGCCCGGGGACCACGTCCGCCACAGCCGGTCGATCAGCGCGAAGTCGCGCGCGGCGGCGACCCGCTCGGAGCCCGGCAGCTGGAACGCGAGCATGTACCAGGACCGCGCCAGCTGCGCCGGCGTCGCCAGCGCGCGCACGAACACCGCCGGGTGCGGCACGGCCATCGTCACCGCCGCGCGGATCCGCGCCGGCGCGCGGGCGCACGCGACGTAGGTGACCGCGGCGCCCCAGTCGTGGCCGACGACCGCGACCGGCCGGTCGGGCGACAGCGCCTCGGCCCAGGCCAGGACGTCGGTGGCCAGCGCGTCGGCGTGGCAGGGGCCGGCCAGCGGCGACGGCGCGTAGCCGCGCAGCCACGGCGCGACCACCCGGTGGCCGGCGGCGGCGACCGCCGCGATCATCGGCGCGAACGTCGTCGGCGTGTCGGGGAAGCCGTGCAGCACCAGCACCACCGGATCGGTGGCCGCGCCGGCCGCGAGCGCGGTGAACTCGCCGACGCGGATCGGCTCGATCACGCCGCGGGATCCTCGACGAACACCTGGTGCTCGACCAGGCGCTTGTACAGGCCGCCGGCGGCCATCAGCTCGGCGTGGCGACCGCTCTCGGCGACCTTGCCGCCGTGGACCACGACGATGCGATCGGCGTCGCGCACGGTCGACAGCCGGTGCGCGACCACCAGCGTGGTGCGGTCGCGCATCAGCCGGGCCAGCGCCTCCTGGACCTGGGCCTCGCTCTCGGAGTCGAGGTTCGAGGTGGCCTCGTCGAGGATCAGCACCCGCGGGTCGACCAGCAGCGCCCGCGCGATCGCGATGCGCTGCTTCTGCCCGCCCGACAGCTTGACGCCGCGCTCGCCGATCATCGTGCCGTAGCCCTCGGGGAAGCTCATGATGAAGTCGTGGGCGTTGGCGTCGCGGGCGGCCTGGTGGATCTGCGCGTCGGTGGCGTCGTCCCTGCCGTAGGCCAGGTTGTCGCGCAGCGTGCCGGCGAACAGCACCGGCTCCTGCGCCACCATCGCGGTGGCCCGGCGCAGCTCGCCGAGCGCGAGCGCGCGCACGTCGACGCCCTCGAGCGTGACCCGGCCGGCGTCGACGTCGAAGAACCGCAGCAGCAGCTGCAGCACGGTGGTCTTGCCGGCGCCCGACGGGCCGACCAGGGCCACGACCTCGCCCGGGGCCACGGTCAGGTCGAAGCCGTGCAGCACCGGGTGGTCGGCCCGGGCCGGGTACGCGAAGTCGACCTGCTCGAACCGGATCGCGCCGTCGCCGGGCGGCAGCGGCACCGGCCGGTCGGGATCGCGGATCTCCGGCACGGTGTCGATGATCGCGTACAGGCGCTCGGTGGCGCCGGCGGCGCGCTGCAGCGCGCCCCACAGGCTGGCCAGCTCGGCCAGCGCCCCGGCGACGATGAACGTGTACAGGAAGAACGAGGTCAGCTCGCCGGGCGTGATCTCGCCGCGGATCATCGCGCGCCCGCCCAGCCACACCACCGCGGCGATCGCGACGTAGCCGGCGGTGGTGGCGGCCGAGAAGAACGACGCCCGCCACCGCACCAGCGACAGCGAGCGCTGGAACGCGTCCTCGACGCCGGCCCGGTAGCGGCCGGCCTCGTGGCGCTCGCGCACGAACGCCTGCACGGTCTGGATCGCGCCCAGCGCCTCCTGGACGTGGCCCGACACCGTGGCCAGCCCGTCCTGGACGCGCTTGCTCATGCGTCGGATCGCGCGGCCGAACACCATCGTGCCCAGCACGATCGGCGGGATCACCGCGAGCATCAGCAGCGTCAGCTTGACGTTGGTGACGAACAGGAGCGCGAGGCCGCCGATCAGCTGGACCACGTTGCGCAAGGTCAGCGACAGCTCGCTGCCGACGACGCCCTCGACCACGGTCACGTCCGAGGCCAGCCGGCCGACCAGCTCGCCGGTGCGGCGCTCGTGGAACCACGCCAGCGGCAGCCGCAGGATGCGCTCGAACACCAGCGCCCGCAGGTCGGCGACCACCCGCTCGCCGAGCCAGCTCATCGAGTAGTGGCGGATCCAGACCAGCACCGCGTGGACGACGAACACCGCGCACAGCACCAGCACGACCGAGTCGAGCTGCGCCGCCGACTGCTCGGACAGGCCGGCGTCGACGGCGTACTTGGCCGCGGCCGGGTAGACCAGCGACAGCCCCGACGCCAGCAAGAGCGTGATCAGCGCGACGATCAGGCGGCCGGTGTGCGGGCGCAGCAGCGTCGCGATGCGCCACAGGATCGCCAGGCGGTCGCGGGTCAGGGGCGGGCGCTCGTCGGGGCCGGGCGGCCCGCTGGGCTCGTCGTCGTCGTCGTCGCTCACGGCGCTACCCTAGCAGACCGGTCGGGGGCGTCCGTCGACGCCGCCCCGGTCGATCGGTCAGGTGGGCGCGCGCGACCAGCGCGCCAGTGGCGTCGGCCCGCGGCGGCGCCGCGCCGTCGGCGCCGGTGGTCACGCCGCCGGCGCCGCCGGCTCGGTGAAGAACCGCACGAGCTCGTCCTCCTGCGCGGCGGCGTCCTTGTGGCCCAGCTCGATCAGCTCGCTGGCCCAGTTGCCGTCGAACAGCAGGTACGACAGCAGGTCGTTCTCGCTGCCGCTCTCGCGATCGGCCAGGCGCTCGATCAGCCGGCGCGTGACCGGGCTCGACACCAGCAGCTTGCCGCTGTGCACGAACGTCGACGCCATCATGCCGATGTCGGTCGACGGGCGGATGTGCATGGCCTCGATCGACCGGAGCGGCGCGCCCCGCAGGCGGATCAGCTCGCGGTTCATCACCTCGACGAAGTCGGGCCCGAACGCCGCGGTGCCGGCGGCCAGGATCGCGTTGATCCGCTTCATCCGGTCGAGGTCGTACTCGGTGTGGTCGAGCATCAGCGCGTTGAGCGCCTTGCCGAGCAGGAACAGCGGCTGCGGGTAGCCGGCGGGCAGCGGGCCGGGCGCGGGCGCGGGCGCGGCCTCGATGTGCCGCAGCGACACCATCAACATCCGGTCGGCGCCCAGGCGGATCGCCGGCGACATCGGCGTGTTCTGGCGCAGGCCGCCGTCGGTGTAGAACGCGTCGCCGATCTTCACCGAGGGGAACAGCAGCGGGATCGCCGCCGACGCCAGCACGTGGCGCGGGCCGATGCGCGCGGCCTGGTGGCGGACGAACGGGTCCTTGCTCCAGCCGGTCGGCACCGGCCCCGCCGACGACACGAACACGACGGTGTGGCCGCTGCCGACGTGGGTCGCCGACACCGACATCGCGTGCAGGACACCCGAGCGCAGGTTGCGGTCGATGCCGGCCCACGGGATGTGCTTGACGACGAACCGCTCGAGCCCGCTGGTGTCGAGCAGCCCGCCGTAGCGGAAGCTGCCGGGCTTCGGCGGCGGGGGCTCGCGGCCGACCAGCTGCTTGGTCGCGCGCCACAGATCGCGCGCGCCCAGGCCGATCAGCTCCTCGATGCGCAGCGCGCGCCACGCGTCGATCAGCCGGCGGCACTGGCCGACCGGGTCGTCCATCGTCGAGGCCAGGAACGCGGCGTTGATCGCGCCGACGCTGGTGCCGGTGACGATGTCGATCGGGACGTGGCGGCCCAGGCGCTGGGCCAGGTCGGTGCGGAGGTACTGGACGATGCCGGCCTCGTAGGCGCCGCGCGAGCCGCCCCCGGACAGCACGATCCCGACCCGCGCGCGCGCGTGAGTGACCACGGTCGGATCGTCGCGCGGTCGGCCGGCCGTGTCCACGCGACCGAGGTGAAACCGCGCGGCCCCGGCGGTGTCGGTACCACCATGGCCCTGCGTGCGCTGGCGCTCCTGTCCCTGATCCTCGTCCCGACCGTCGCGCGCGCCGACCTCGCGGACGCGCGCGAGACCGCGTGCGCCGTCGACGTCCGGCTGGCAGGGCCGATCGCGACCGTCACCGAGACCCACGACCTGACCGGGGCCGAGGCGGCGCCGGCCGAGGCGGTCTACCGGTTCGAGCTGCCGACCGGCGCGGCGATCGTCGACGCCCGGGTCGCCGTCGGCGCCGGTCCGGGCGCGGGCGCCGTCGCGGTGTCGGCCGAGGCCCTCGCGACGGCCACCCCTGACGCCGAGCGGCTGGGGTTGGCGCCCGACCGCGGCCTGGTGCGCTGGCTGGCGTCGAGCGCCGAGGCGGACGTCTTCGAGGCCCGGGTGTTCCCGGTCACCGCCGCCGCGCGCGCTCGGCTGACGCTGACGTGGAGCGTGGCCGCCAGCTACCGCCACGGTCGGCTGCAGGTGATCGTGCCGGCCCGCGGCGACGATCCGGCCCTGGCGCGCTGCGCGGTCACCGTCCACGCCAAGGCCCAGGCCGGCGTGCGGCGGTTCGCGAGCGCCTTCGTCAACGGCGTCAAGGTGGCGCCGGCCGGGGGGCGGACCCAGGTCGCCAACGCGCGGGCGCTCGCGATCGAGGTCGAGCCCGAGTGGAGGAGCGCCGCGCCGGTGGTGGCGATGCGGTCCCAGCCGATCGGCGCGGCCCGGGCGCTGACCTCGGTCGCGGTCTACCTGCCGCCGCGGCGGGCGCTGGCGACGTTCGCGCCGCCGCGCTTGCTGCTGGTGATCGATACGACCCGGAGCATGGGCGCCGAGGGCCGGGCCGCGGCCAGCGCCCTGGCCGACGCGCTGATCGCCGCGGCGCCGGCGGCGACGCCGGTCGAGGCCATCGTGTTCGACCGCGCCAGCCGGCGCGCGCTGGGCGCGTGGATCCCCGCGCGCGACGCCCGGCGGCGCGTGCGCGAGGCGCTGGCCGCCACGGCCGTCGGCGGCGGCACCGACCTGGCCGACGCGCTCAACCTGGCGGCGGCGACCGTCGGCGACGAGCCGGCCCGGGTCGTGGTCATCACCGACGCGATCCTGTCGACGCGCGTGACCGCGGCCGATCTGCTCGGCGCCGCGACGATGCCCGCCCGCACCGCGACGCTGGACGTGCTGGTGCCGGTGGTGCCGGGCGCGCCGCTGCCCGATCGGGCGGTGCTGGCGCCGCTCGCGGCCGCGTTCCACGGCAAGGTCATCGCCCTGCGCACGACCGAGATCGCCGCGCGCGCGGCGGCGCTGCCGCGCCAGCTCGCCGACGATCTGCCGATCCGCGACCTCGCGGTGCTGGTCGACGACGCGCCGGTCACGGTCGCGCTGCCCGACGAGCTGGCGCCGGGCGACGGCGTCGTGGTCCACGTCAGCCACGCCGGCGCGCCGGCCCGGTCGGTGCGGCTGGTCGGGCAGCGCGGCCCGGCGACGATCACCGCGACCGCGACCGCGTTGCCGGCCACGCTCGACGCCCTGGCCGCGGCCGCCGCCGGGCGCGGCGCGGTCAGCCGCGACACCGCCGCGCTCGATCCGGCCGACCTGTTGACCTTGGCCCGGCGGACCCGGGCCGTGACGCCCGGCAGCGCGCTGGCGATGATCGACGTCGGCGCGCCCGGCGGCGGTGCACGGTTCGAGCTGGCCCGCACCACCGGCGCGTTCACGCGCACGCCGCCCCCGGGGGCCGCCGCACTCGACGCCGCGGAGCGCGAGCCCGCGGCGGCCGACGCCGCGACCGCGGCCGACGACAACCTGCCCGACACGACCTACAAGTACCTGATCAAGTACCAGCTCTGGCCGGCGGTGCGCGCGTGCTACGTCGACGCGCTGCGCGGCCACGCCCGGTTCGAGGGCACGCTCGAGGTCACGCTCGAGATCGCGCGCGGCGAGGTCCACGACGCGCGCTTCGGCGGCACGACCCTGCCGTCGACGTTCGTGGCCTGCGTCGCCGCGGCCAGCTACGCCATCGAGGTGCCGACCTACGGCCTGGCGGGCCTGGCCGAGAGCATCGCGATCGTCACGAAGCCGATCTACCTGCGGGCGCCCGAGGACGAGCCCGAGCCGCAGCTCGACGAGCACCTGGGGTTCTCGGCCGACGAGCCCGCGGCGCCGCCGCTCGAGTGAGCCCGCGTTGGTGATCCGCGGCCGGGCCGAGTGCGATATCCTCCCCGGTCATGATCGATCGACGCTGGTCCAGGGCGATCGCCTTGTCCGCCGTGCTCCTCGCCGCGTGCGGCGGCCGCAACAGCCCCGGGGGCGGCGATCCCGACGCGGGCCCCGGCCTCGACGCGGTCGCCGGCGACGGCGGGGTCGACGCCGATCTGTGCACCGGCGGCACGCTGTGCGGCTCGCCCGCGACCTGCTGCGGCGCCGGCAACGAGTGCGTCGACGACCGCTGCCTGACCGCGTGCACCAGCGGCGTCCACTGCGGCGCCGACCTGACCACGTGCTGTGCCGCGGGCGAGGTCTGCCTCGCGGCCGCGTGCGTGGCGCCCGGCGCCGCCTGCGGCGACTCGTACGACTGCGGGCCCGGCCAGTTCTGCGAGCCGACCCTGGGCCAGTGCCTGCCGCAGCCCGACCCGCTGACCTGCGAGCTGGTGCCGCAGTTCGCCGACCTGATGGTCACGCAGGAGTGGGCGTTCACGACCGACCAGATCATCTCGATCCCGGTGGTCGCCAACCTCGACGGCGTCGGCGCGCCCGAGGTGGTCGTCAACCTGACCCAGCAGGACGGCGCCGGGTTCCCGGGCGGGCGCATCGCCATCCTCGACGGGCGCACCGGCGCGGTCCTGGTGCCCGGCATCCCGCACAACCCGCCGGTGAGCTACGGCGCCCACGGCCGCTCGACGATCGCGGTCGGCGACGTGTCCGGCGACGCGCTGCCCGACGTGATCTACGCGTCGCGGGTCGACGCGACGTTCAAGAGCCTGATCGTCGCGATCGATCGCACCGGCGCCGTCCTGTGGACCTCGCACGATCCCGGCGGCGCGCCCCACCGCTTCACGATCGAGAACGCCGCGGTCACGCTGGCCAACTTCGACGGCGACGCGATGGCCGAGATCGTGATCGGCGGCGCGCTGCTCGATCACGACGGCACGGTCCTGTGGGACCAGGGCGGCAACGGCGCCGGGCCCACGCTCGGCACCAACAACACGTACACCGGCGGCATCGCCGCGGTCGCCGATCTCGACGGCGACGGCCGCCCCGAGATCATCACCGGCAAGCAGGCGTGGAAGGTCCAGTGGAACGCCGGCCCGCCGGCCACCGCCACCGTGACCCCGTACTGGACGTACAGCGGCCCCGACGGCTACCCGGCGGTGGCCGACCTCGACGGCGACGGCCACCCCGAGGTCGTGCTCGCCGCCTCCGCCCAGGTCCACGTCCTCGACGGACGGACCGGCGTGCTGTGGTGCGGGCGCGATCCGTCGGGCGTCGCGTGCCTGATCCCGGCCCTGCGCACCCAGCCGTTCGACATCCCCGGGGGCGCCACCCAGAACCGCGGCGGCCCGCCGACGATCGCTGACTTCGACGGTGACGGCCGCCCCGAGCTCGGCGTGGCCGGCGGGTACAGCTACTCGCTCTACGATCTGGCGCGCCCGGGCGAGGATCTGACCGGCGTCACCCCGACGCCCGCCGCCGGCGCGATCTTCACGCGCTGGTCGCAGGCGACCCACGATCTGTCGTCGAACGCCAGCGGCTCGTCGGTGTTCGACTTCCAGGGCGACGGCTCGGCCGAGGTCGTCTACAACGACGAGTGCTACATGCGCGTGTACTCGGGCACCGACGGCCGGGTCCAGCTCACGATCCCCAACACCACCGGCACGATCCACGAGTACCCGCTGGTGGTCGACGTCGACGGCGACGGCAACTCCGAGATCATGGTCGTCGCCAACGACGCCAACGCCGCCACCGACTGCCCCGGGGTCACCCCGCGCCGCGGCCTGTACGTCTACGGCGACGCCCGCGATCAGTGGGTGCCGACCCGGCGGGTCTGGACCCAGCACGCCTACCACGTCACCAACGCCACCTCGGTCGGCAACGTGCCGCTGGTCGAGGACCCCAACTGGGCGACGCCCGGGCTCAACAACTACCGCCAGAACGTCCAGGGCGACGGCGTGTTCAACGCGCCCGACCTCGCGGTCGACCTGTCGATCGGGCTCGATCAGTGCGAGGGCGGCTCGATCGTGCTGCGCGCGCGCGTCACCAACCTCGGCGCGCTGGGCGTGCGCCCGGGCGTCGACGTGACCTTCTACCGCGGCACCTCGGCCGCCGGCACCGTGGTCGGCGCCGCCACCACGACCGTGCCGCTCTTGCCGGGCCAGTCCACGATCCTGACGGTCACCGTCGCCGACCCGGCGACGCCGACCGCGTACTTCGTCAGCGTCGACACGCCGCCGGGCACGGTCGCCGAGTGCGACGAGACCAACAACGACGACGGCGCCACCGACGTGCAGTGCCCGCGGGTCGACTGACGCCTGACGGCGGTCACGCCAGCGCGTCGAGATCGTCGGTGACGCGGAGCGGGCGCGCGGCCGTGCCGGTGAAGCGCAGGCGGGTCGGCGGCCCCTCGCGGTAGCCGGTGACGCGGTGGTGGCCGTCGGGATCGGGCTCGCGCACGGCCCGGCCGATGACGGCGACCTCGGCGCCCACCTCGAGCGCGCGCTCCTGGTACCGCAGGCGGCCCCGCCCTGGTGGCGGTGCGTCGACCCGCGCGCACAGCGCGAGCATGTCCGGCGTCGCCGCGCCGGCGTGGCCGATCCGGAGGCTGACCTCGTCGTCGATCACCGCGCCGGCCAGCTCGACGATCGCGACGCCGGTCGCGTCGGCGATGACGAGGTCGCTCGACCGGCGCTCGAGGGCGACGAGCGACCACGGCGCGCGACCACCGACGTAGAGCGCGATCTCGACCTCGTACCCCGCGCACCGGCGCCCGGTCATCGGCGCGGTCAGGGTGGCGTGGGTCGCGACGACGGCGCCGACCACCCGCACCGATCCGCCCTCGGCGGCCGTCGCGATCGTCGCGCGCGTGACCGTCCGCGCCAGCCGGCGGGCCCGGCGCACGCGGACGCTGGCGGCGGCGCTGCCGAGCGCGAGCATCGCGACGACCAGGAACAGGCCTATCGACACCGCGCCAGCGTAGCGCACCGCGAGTTGCGGTCGGTGGCGGTCGGCGTAGCATCGGGCCGTGCAGCTCGACCTCGATCGCGACCTCGATGACGCGCAGGCGCGCGCGCGCCTGACCGAGCAGGGGTTCGCGACCCTGACGGCGCCGGCGCTGGCGGCGCTGGCCGACACGACCGCGCTGCCCGACCTCGCCCGCTACTGGGACGATCTGCCGCCGGACCCGCACCTGCGCGACGGCGGCCACTACCGCGCGCGCCGCCACGGCTGCGCGATCGTCCACCTCGCCGGCGGCGTCACCCGGATCGAGCCGGTGCTGCACCGCGCGCACTGGCAGTCGACCACGTACAACGCGCTCCACGGCGGCCTCGAGCGATGGTTCGAGCCGCTGGCGCCGGCGCTGGTCCACGAGGTCGCCTGGCGCGAGCTGATCGGGCACCTCGCGCACACGTTCGCGGCGGTCCGGCGACCGGTCGGCGATCGGTTCTTCCTCGAGGCGCACCCGTTCCGGATCGACACCGACGGCGGCGTCGGCCGGCCCACGCCCGAGGGCGCGCACCGCGACGGCGTCGACTTCGTCGCGGTGATCCTGGTCGCGCGCCACGCGATCCGCGGCGGCGAGACCCGGGTGTTCGAGGCCGCCGGCCCGGTCGGGCTGCGCTTCACGCTGCTCCAGCCGTGGAGCGCGGTGCTCCTCGACGACACCCGCGTCATCCACGAGTCCACGCCGATCGTGCCGATCGGCCCGGCGCGCGGTCATCGCGACACGCTCGTGCTGACCTACCGCAGCGGCGGCTTCCAGGCGCCGTGAGCCGCGCGGGGCCGGCGGGCGCGGCGCAGCCGGTGACGGTCCGGCGGGCGCGGCGCAGCCGGTGCCGGTCCGCGGCCGCGCGCTCAGCCGGTGACGGTGCGGCGGGCGTTGCCGAGCCGCGGCGCCGCGGCCTGGGTCCGCACCAGCGCCGCGACCGCGCGACCCAGGCGCGGGCCGGCGGCGATCACGTTGACGCCGAACTGCGCGACGATCGGCTGATCACGCTCGTTGATCGCGCCGTACAAGATCAGCTGGGTCGCGGCGGCCTCCTCGAGGCCACGCGTGAACATCACCAGCTCGAGCGCGTTCATCCCCGCGGCGCGGACGCCGAGCGCGGCGTCGATCAGCACCAGGTCGGGGCGGTCGCGGGTGAGCTTGCCGGCGGCCTCGCGGCCGTCGCGCGCGGCGTCGACCTGGGCCCGCGGGTGCGCGCGGCGGACCGCGCTCCAGATCGCGCGCACGCGGTCGGCGTCGTCGTCGACGACCAGGATCCGCATCCCGCGGCGTCCCGCGGCCAGGCGCTCGGCGATGATCTCGAGCTGCTCGACCACCGCGACGGCGGTCGGCGGCCGCGCCTCGGGATCCTTGGCGACCAGCTCGCCAAGCAGATCGCTGAGCTCGGCCGGGAGATCGGCGCGGGCCTCGGTCGCCGTCGGCGCCGGCGTCCGCGCGTGGGCGGTGAGCAGCGCCTGGGTCGACTCGTCCGCGAACGGCGCGCGCCCGAGCGCCAGCTCGAGGCCGAGGCAGCCGAGGCCGTAGAGATCGATCGCGATCGCCGCGGTGGGATCGGTCGGCGTGACCCGCCCGAGCACGACCTCGGGCGCCAGGCACAGCCCGGTGGGTCCGACCGCAGGCACCTGGCCGAGCGAGAACCGGCCGAACACCAGGCGGCGCAGCCCGACCATCGCGATGGTCTCGGCGTCGAGATCGCCGATCGTGAACCCGGCCGCGTGGATCGCCGCCACCGCGCGCGCCACCCGGGTGAACAGCGCGATCAGCTCGTCGACGCTCATCCGCGCGCCGGCGGTGGCGTAGCCGCGCAGGTGCTCGCGCAGCGACGTCGTCAGCAGGCGCTCGCCGGCGACGAACTCGACGCCGCGGTGGTTGCCGACCGAGTAGATCGCCGCGGCCGCGTCGCTGGCCACGCCCGAGCAGCGCCGCGCCTCGAGCAGGAGCGACGCCGCGCCGGGATCGCGCCAGGCCACCTTGAGCAGGACCGTGCGCTCGAGCAGCATGTCCCAGGCCTCGACCAGCGCGCCGGTGTCGGTGCGCGCGACCTCACGCCGGGCGCTGTACTGCGAGGCGAGCACCTCGGCGGGCGCGAGCACGGGATCGGGGCTGTCGCGGAAGCCGGCCGGCGTCTGGAAGGTCCGCGATGGACCCCGTCCGCCACCCGTCGGCGTGTTGCCGCTCGCGCTCATCGCGAGGGCGTGAGTATCACGAGCCCGGCGCCGCGGGTCGGTCACCGCGCCGACGCGCGCGCGTCCTCGACCGCGCGCCACATGTACCAGGCGGCCAGCGAGCGGAACGGCCGCCACGGGCCCGCCAGCTTGACGAGCCGCGGTCCCGCCGGCGTCGTCCGCAGCCGCAGGAACTGGCGTAGACCGAGGCGCACGCCCAGGTCGCCGACCGGCCACACGTCGGGGCGGCACAGCCCGAACATCAGGAACATGTCGACCGACCACGGGCCGATGCCGCGGACCGGCAGGAGGCGCCGCGCGACCTCGTCGTCGTCGCTGGCCATGAGCGTCGGCGCGGTGATCCGGCGGTCGGCGAAGTGCGCGGCCAGGTCGAGCAGCGCGCGGGCCTTGGCCTGCGACAGCCCGACGGCGCGCAGGCGCTCGAGCGGCGTGGCCAGCAGCGCCGCCGGCCGCGGGAACGCCGTGCGCGGGTACAGCCCCAGGAAGCGGCCCTGGATCGTCTTGGCCGCGGCGCCGGCGAGCTGCTGGTGGATGATCGCGCTGCCCAGGGTCGCGAACGGATCGCGGGTCGGCGACAAGGTCGGCGCGCCGTGGCGCTCGATCAGCGGCGCGAACCGAGGTTCGGCGGAGCGCAGGTGGGCGGTGGCGACGGCGAGGTCGTACGTCACCGGGCGATTGTGCCACGGTCGCGGAGCCGGCCCGCGCGCGGGCCCGCGATCAGGGCGGGCCGGTGATCGCCGGCCCGGGGGAAAGGGGGGGGGGGGAGGGGCCCCCCCCGGCGGGGGGGCCCCGGGGGGAGGCGCCGGGGGGGGGGGGGGGGGGGGGGAGCCCGGGGGGGGGGGGGGGGGGGGGGGGGGGGGAGAGAGGGCGGGGGGGCCCGGGGGGGGCGGGCCCGGGAGGAACCCCCCGGGGGGGGGGGGGGGGCAGGGGAGGCGCCCGGGGGCAACCAGCGAGGAGGGGGGGGGGGGGGGGGGGGGGCCCCGGGCGGGGGGGGGGGGGGGGGGGGGGGGGGGGGGGGGGGGGGGGGGGGGGCGGCCGGGGGGGGCCCGCGGGGGGCGGGCGGGGGGGCGGGCCGGGGGGGGGGGCGGGCCGGGGGGGGGGGGGGGGGGGGGGGGGGGCCCCCGGGGCGCGGCCGCCGCGGGGGGGGGGGGGGCGGTTCATCCCCTCGACGGGGCGCGCCGGCGCCGCGCGGCCGGCGGCGTCCGGCGCGCCGCGCGAGCTGCACTCCGGCGGCGCCGAAAACCCGACGAGCCCGGTCGCCCGAGCTCGTCCTATCGATCCGGCGCCGACGCGCGGCTCAGAGGATCGGGATCTCGACGGTCTGCAGGTCGAGGGCGGTGTTGCCGATCGCCAGCGCGCGGTTGACCAGCGGCGCCGAGTCGCCGAGCGACAGGCCGGCCGTGTTGAGCGCGGCGATCACGACCGTGTACGACTGACCGGTCGGGACCGGCAGCTGGGTGATCGCGATGTTGTTGCCCTCACCGGCGGTGCACAGGTTGCTGTCGTCGTCGAAGCCGTTCGAGCCGCCGGTGACCGTCGCGAGCACCGAGACCTTGTCGGCGCCGACCTGGCTGCAGGTCGTGGCCGAGCCCATGCGGGTCAGGTTCCAGCTCGCGGCGAAGAACGCGCGGTCGGTGTAGAGCGACACGTTGAGCGGCGACAGCCCGGCCTCGGTCACCGTCGCGGCGTAGTCGCCCGAGATGGCGTACTTGGTCGCGCCCGAGGTGTCGGTGATCTCGAGCCAGACGGTGTAGCCGCCGACCGGCAGGCGGTCCATCAGGCCGTGGGCGTCCGAGCACAGGTACTTGTCGCTGTACGGCTGGGACTCGCCGTCGCGGAGGGCGTACAGGTTGATCGTGCCCGACCCGGCCGGGCAGCTGCTCGCGATCGTGTTGTTGCTGCCGTCGGTCGACACCAGCGACCAGGTGACGTCGATATCGCCCTCGCCGGTGGTGGTGGTGTCATCGGACACGATGATGCAACCAGCGGCCTGGGTGAGGCCCGCGAACAACATTGCCGACAAGACTAGGTTCTTCATGTTTCGTTCTCCCTGAGCATGGCCTCATCGGCCGGTGAGGATCCTGGCGGGCACTATCCCGCGCAAGCAGCAGAGGTGCAAGCGACGCGCCGATCCAGCGCGGGCAGCAAACGGGTAGGTGTGATCGAGCCTACGGCGCGCAGATGCACGGCCGGTTGGCGCAGTCGTCCACGTCCACGATAAGCAAGAGCGCGCCCAACGTCACGGCTTGCCCCGTGGCCACGTCGCGCACGATCACCGGCGGCGCCGTGTAGGTGTCGGGATCTGCGCTGGTCCCGTCCGCACATTCCGGAGTGATCGATAGGGCCACCGACCCCGTGGGCAGGTCGAAGGCCGTCACGCCGTGGTTGTCGTCGCACGCGAACGCCTGCCAGCGCCGGGTCGTGCCGGTGTCCCACCACAGGCGGATGCGGCCGATCCGCTCGCCCGCACAGTCGGGGATGTCCCGGTCGAGCCCGCTGCGCAGGGCCCAGGACAGCTCGACAGCGCCACCGGTGGGTTGAGTGCATCCGTGAACTCCAAGACACACGACCGTCGCGAGGATTCGCCACACTGTGGCGTGGCTGCGGCGGGGTGGTTCGGAGGGTTCGACCGGTGGCGAGGCGTCCGTATTCACAGGCACGTGCGGTTCCGAAGTTGACCCGACAACGGACCCCATGCTATCGGGTAACCACCGGAGATGCCAGAACTTTCCAAGCTCGTTGGGGTCGCGCTGGACGCCGCAGGGTCGACCGACATGGTCTCCCTGATCAAGCAGGCGCACTGGATCGTCAAGGTCACGATGGCGCTGCTCACGGCGATGTTCCTCATCGGCGTGTACATCATCATCTACAAGACGCTGTACATCCGACGAGCGTCGCGCGAGTCGGTGATGTTCAACGAGTCGTTCTGGCGCTCGCGCGACATCGAGCAGATCTACAAGCACGCGCAGATGCTGCGCAACAGCCCCATCTCGCAGATGTTCGTCGCCGGCTACACCGAGCTGGCCAAGCTGTCGGCCGACGACCGCATGAAGAACGACAAGGAGGGCAACCTCGAGAACGTCGAGCGCGCCCTCCGGAAGGCCCAGACCGTCGAGACCACCCGGCTCGAGTCGATGACCCCGTTCTTGGCCACGACCGGCTCGTCGGCGCCGTTCATCGGGCTGTTCGGCACGGTCATCGGCATCATGACCGCGTTCCAGTCGATCTCGGGGCAGGGCAACGCCACCCTCGACACCGGTCGGCCCGCACATCGCCGAGGCGCTGTTCGCGACCGCGATCGGGTTGGTGGCGGCGGTGCCGGCGGTCATGGCGTACAACTACTTCGTGCGTCGCATCCGCGTCCTGCGGTCCGAGATGGAGACCTTCGAGCAGGACTACCTGAACATCATCAAGCGGCACTTCCTGCACTGACGGGCGATCGCTCGTCGGGCCCGCGGGGGCCGCAGCCCGGCGCCGCGCACGAGACCACGGTCCCGGCGCGCGCGCGTGATCACGAACCGAGGAGCCTCACCATGGGCATGAAGGCCGGTGGCCACGACGAGATGAACAGCGAGATCAACGTGACGCCGATGGTCGACGTCATGCTGGTCTTGCTCATCATCTTCATGGTGACGGCGCCGATGATGAACACCGGCGTCGACGTCGATCTGCCCCAGGTCACGGCCCAGAAGGTCGAGGATCCCGAGGGCAAGCTGGTGCTGTCGATCAAGGCCGACCGCAAGCTGTACCTGGGCGGCACGCCGTGACGTGGACGGATCTGAAGGTGAAGCTTTCGGCCAACGAGACGGTGAAGAAGGAGGGCGCTGGATCCAGGTCGAAGCTGACAGCACGCTCCCGTACGCGGTCGTGGTCACCGCGATGGCGGTCGCCAAGGAGGCCGGCGTGCCCAAGGTCCTGTTGCTCACCGATCCCACCACGAACCTGAAGCTCGACGAGCTCGAGGCCAGCCCATGAGCCTGTCCGGGACCGCGCTCCACACCTACTCCGGGTTCGGCACGGCGTTCATCACCGCCGCGGTCGGCGTGGCGGTGTGGTGGGCCGACAGCCAGGCCGACGACGCGGCGGCGAAGCCCGATCCGTACGCCGACATGGAGGTGATCGACGCGGCCCTGGCCGAGAAGGCGCCGGCGCCGGTGGTGCAGCCGCAGAAGCAGTTCCGCCCGCCGCCTGATCCGGTCAAGCCCGAGGGCGTGTCGCGCGACGCCGACGCCAAGCCGGTCGACCAGCCCAAGGACGAGCCCACGGCGCCGGTCGACATCAACGCGGTCTTGAACAAGCACCGCGCCGACGACGAGGAGCTCCCGGTCGGGCCGGCGACCCAGCCGGTGGTCGGCGCGTTCGACGGCTCCGACGACGGGTGGGGCGACGAGACGCGCGGCGACCCGTACCTGGGCGCGCTCAAGAGCGACCTCTTGCGCGGCTGGGAGTTCCCCGAGATCCTGTCCGAGGTCGGCACGCCGATCGGCTGCATCCACCTCGAGCCCGACGGCACGATCCCCGAGTACGTGCTGCGCGAGAAGAGCGGCAACGCCGAGCTCGACGACTCGGTCGAGCGCGCGCTGGAGGCGCTGCAGAAGCGTCGCGAGAAGACCCCGAAGCCGGTGCCGACGTACCTCGTCCCCAAGACCAGGAAATGGATATGCTACCGCATGAAGGTCTGATCCCCGGTCGCCGCCGCCGCTCCGTGCTGGCGGGCGCGATCGTGCTCCTCGCGGCGCTGGCCGTGGCCGCGCCCGTGGCGTCGGCCGACGACGGCGTCATCATCGACGTGACCGGCGCCAAGCGCGGCCGCTACCCGATCGCGGTGCCGGTCGCGGTCGACTCCGACGGCGCCGCCGCGGCCGAGGTTGCGGCGGTCGCGACGTTCGACCTGAACGTGGCCGGGTACTTCAAGGTGCTCGACCCGGCGTCGTTCCTGGCCGACCTGGCGACCGAGAAGCTCGGCCTCGACCCCGGCAAGTGGAAGGACGTCGGCGCCTACGGCGTGATCAAGTACCGCGTCGTCGTCACCGGCGACAAGCTCGACCTCGAGGCGCGCCTGTACGAGGTGTCCAAGGGCGCCAGCGCGGTGCTGACCAGGAGCTACAAGGGCAGCAAGGCCGACCTGCGCAAGCTGACCCACGCCTGGTGCAACGAGGTCGTCAAGTACTACACCGGCGAGTCGGGCTTCTTCGGCTCGCGCCTGGCGTACGTCAGCAAGAAGAAGGGCGCGTCGCAGGTGATGGTCGTCGACTTCGACGGCGCCCACCCGTACTCGGTCACGCGCAACAGCTCGACCAACATCCTGCCGGCGTGGTCGCCGGGCGGCGGGCAGATCGCGTTCACCTCGTACATGCGCAACAACCCCGACCTGTACGTGGTCGGGGCCGGCGGCGGTCGGCCCAAGAAGATCGCCAGCTACCGCGGCATGAACACGGGCGCCAGCTGGTCGCCCGACGGCTCGAAGATCGCGGTGACGCTGTCGAAGGACGGCAACCCCGACATCTACGTGATCAGCGCGTCCGACGGCTCGGTCCTGACCCGCCTCACCAACAACAAGGCGATCGACACCGGCCCGGCGTGGTCGCCCGACGGCGGCACGATCGCGTTCGTCAGCGACCGCGAGGGCGGGCCGCAGATCTTCGTCGCGCCGGCCGGCGGCGGCGCGGCCCGACGGGTCAGCAAGAACGGCAGCTACAACACCACGCCGTCGTGGTCGCCGGCCAAGGGCGCGCGCGTGCTCGCGTACACGACCCGCGACGGCGGCAGCTACGACATCGTCACGCTCGACGTCGACAGCGGCAAGATGACGCGCATCACCCAGAACGAGGGCTCGAACGAGGAGCCGAGCTGGTCGCCCAACGGCCGCGCGATCGCGTTCGCGCGCACCGGCGGCGGCGGCGGCGGCATCTACATCGCGTCGGCCGACGGCGTCGGCAAGGCGATCAAGGTGCTCAGCGGCTCGGTCACCGGCATCGACTGGGGCCCGGCCCCGGGCAACTGATCGACGGCGGGTTCGCCGAGCCCAGGCAGGTGCAGGGGACCCCGAGGTCGGAGGTCTCATCCAGACCGGGTCGGTACCTCGAGGGTCGACCCGCGAGCGATCGTCGTGCTCGCCGTCGCGCACCAGAAGCGAACGCCGGGGTACTGGCGCACGCGGCTCACGCCCTGACGTCGCACGCCGCGGTCGACCGAGGGCGCCACGCCGTCCGCGGCAGTGGCGCGCCCCCGCCCGCGCCGCGCTAGGCCAGGTCGAAGCGGTCGTTGTTCATGACCTTGGCCCAGGCCGCCACGAAGTCCGCGATGAACTTCGGCTCGGCGTCGGCGGCGGCGTAGGCCTCGGCGACGGCGCGCAGCTGCGCGTTCGAGCCGAACACCAGGTCGACGACGGTCGCGGTCCAGCGCGGCGCCCCGGTGGTGCGGTCGCGGCCCTCGAGGACGTGGGCGTCGGCGGCCGAGCGCCGCCAGGTCGTGCGCATGTCGAGCAGGTTGACGAAGAAGTCGTTGGTCAGCACGCCGGGGCGGGTCGTGAACACGCCGTGCTTGCGCTGGCCGACGTTGGCGTCGAGCGCGCGCAGCCCGCCGATCAGCGCGGTCAGCTCGGGCGCGCTCAGGTTGAGCAGCTGGGCCTTGTCGACGAGCAGCTCGGGGGCGGCGTCCTCGCAGCCGGCCCGCGCGTAGTTGCGGAATCCGTCGACGATCGGCTCGAGCACGGCGAACGCCGGGACGTCGGTCTGCGCGTCGGTCGCGTCGGTGCGGCCAGGCGCGAACGGCACGGTCACGTCGTGGCCGGCCTTCCGGGCCGCGTCCTCGATCGCGGCGCCGCCGCCCAGGACGATCAGATCGGCGAGCGAGATCTGCGCGCCCCCGACGTGCGCGGCGTTGAACCCCTGCTGGATCCCCTCGAGGATCCCGAGCACGCGCGCGAGCTGGGCCGGCTGGTTGACCTCCCAGTCCTTCTGCGGCGCCAGGCGGATGCGCGCGCCGTTGGCGCCGCCGCGCTTGTCGCTGCCGCGGAACGTCGCAGCCGAGGCCCACGCGGTCGTGACCAGCTCCTGGGTGCTCAGGCCCGACGCGAGGAGCGTGGCCTTGAGCGCGGCCTGGTCGTGGGCGTCGACCAGCGGGTGATCGACCGCGGGCACCGGGTCCTGCCAGATCAGCACCTCCGCCGGCACGAGCTTGCCGAGGTAGCGCGCGCGCGGCCCCATGTCGCGGTGGGTGAGCTTGAACCACGCGCGCGCGAAGGCGTCGTGCAGCTCGGCGGGGTGCGCGAGGAAGCGCCGCGAGATCGGCTCGTAGATCGGGTCGACCCGCAGCGCCATGTCGGCGGTGGTCATCATCGGCGCGTGGCGCCGGGTCGGATCGTGGGCGTCGGGGACGGTGCCGTCGCCCGACGTGCCCTGCGGCTTCCACTGGTGGGCGCCGGCGGGGCTCTTGGTCAGCTCCCACTCGTAGCCGAACAGGGTCTCGAAGAAGCCGTTGTCCCAGCGGATCGGGTTGGGCGTCCACGCGCCCTCGATGCCGCTCGAGATGGTGTGCACACCGACGCCGCTGCCGAAGCTGTTGCGCCAGCCCAGGCCTTGCTCCTCGAGGTCGGCGCCGGCCGGCTCGCGGCCGACGTGGCTGGTCGGGGCCGCGCCGTGGGTCTTGCCGAAGGTGTGGCCGCCGGCGATCAGCGCCACGGTCTCCTCGTCGTTCATCGCCATGCGCGCGAAGGTCTCGCGGATGTCGCGCGCCGACGCCAGCGGATCGGGCGTGCCGTTGGGGCCCTCGGGGTTGACGTAGATCAGGCCCATCTGCACCGCGCCGAGCGGGTTGGCGAGCGCGCGGTCACCGCTGTAGCGCTGATCGCCCAGCCACGTGGTCTCCGGGCCCCAGTTGATCTCGTCCTCGGGCTCCCAGATGTCGGCGCGACCGCCGGCGAAGCCGAAGGTCTGCAAGCCCATCGTGTCCATCGCGACGGTGCCGGCGAGGACCATGAGGTCGGCCCAGGACAGCTTGCGGCCGTACTTCTGCTTGATCGGCCACAGCAGCCGGCGGGCCTTGTCGAGGTTGACGTTGTCGGGCCAGCTGTCGAGCGGCGCGAACCGCTGGGTGCCGGTGCCCGCGCCGCCGCGGCCGTCGGCGATGCGGTAGGTGCCGGCGGCGTGCCACGCCATGCGGATGAACAGCGGCCCGTAGTGGCCGTAGTCGGCCGGCCACCAGTCCTGGGAGTCGGTCATCAGGGCCGTCAGGTCGGCGACCACGGCGTCGAGATCGAGGCTCGCGAACTCCGTGGCGTAGTCGAAGGCCTGGCCCATCGGGTTCGAGGTCGACGACCGGTGCAAGATCTTCAGGTTCAGCTGCTTGGGCCACCAGGTGGCGTTGGTGGGGGCGCCGGACACCGCGTGGCTGCCCGCGCCCGAGAACGGGCACTTCGATTCGGTCGACATGACTCTCTCCTGTGGATGGGTTGCTCCACCATGGCCCTTCTCAGCTGATACGTACAGGAGCAAGGTCGTATCGGAGTGATAGCTATGGGTTATCACAGGCCGGGCGCCGAGGCGGTGACCGTCGCGCAGGTCAGCGCGAGATCCGCGCGGGGTTCGTGCAGGTCAGCGCGAGATCCGCGCGGGGGCGCAGGTCAGCGGATCAGCGCGGCGCGAGATCAGCGCGAGATCAGCGCGTGGTCCGGCAGGTCAGCGCGGGCGGCAGGGGCGAGGGCGCGCGGGAGATCAGCGCGAGATCAGCGCCGACGCCGGACCGCGAGCGCGAGCGCGAAGCCGAGCCCGACCACCAGCGGCACCGGGCCGCCGCCGGTGCTGCAGCCGCCGGTGACGGTGTTGGCGCCGCCGCCGCCAGCGGGCGGGCAGTCGCCGTCGGTGGCGTCGGTGCAGCCGACCGGGCAGCAGCCGTCGTCGGGGCCGCACGCGGAGATCGTCGCGAGCGCGCACGCGGCGGTGCAGGCCGCGGCGCTGCCGACCAGGGTGTTGGTCTGGCACGCGTCGGCGGGCGCCGGGCACGAGGTCGGGCAGGTGGCGATGGGATCGCAGGTCTCGCCCGCGTCGAGCGTGCCGTCGCCGCAGGTGGCGCTGACCATCGCGGTGTAGGTGATGCCGACGGTGTTGAAGCCGCCGCTGGTCAGGTTGGTCTGGGTCGCCGACGTGCCGTTCTTGACGAACGTGAACGTGCCCTGGTCGTTCTCGGCGGCGGTGCTCGAGTTGCGATCGGCCAGCTCCATGCGGATCGTGTAGGTGCCGTCGGGGACCTCGGCGCCGGCGCGGTTCTTCAGGTCCCACGTCAGGTTGAGGGTCGGCACGTGATCCGGCCGGGTCGCGCCCGACACCGCGTCGACGTCGGCGGCGCCGGCCTTGGCCGTCCACGCCACCAGGTGCGATCGGCGGGTGTTGGCCCAGCGGCCGACGGTCTTCACGAACGTGCCGGCGGGGTCCTCGATCCACACCGCGACGACGTTGCGCGGGGCGTAGTTGCCGCCGTGGGCGGTGGTCTTGAACGTCACCTGCAGCGACGCCTGCGCCGTCGCCGGTGCGGCCGCGCCAGCGAGGGCCGCGGTGATCAGGGCGACGAGCGCGAGCAGCGAGGTGCGGGCGGCCATCCAGGAATCATCGCCGCCGGATCGCGCCCGGCCTAGCGAAAAAGTCGCTCAGGCCTCGCCACCGCGTCGCGTCGCGAGGACCTGCGCGCACCGCGCCGGTGTCATCAGCGGCGCCAGCCAGCGGTCGACCAGCAAGATCACCGGCGCGACCTGGGCGACGTCGACCGGGTACCAATCGGACAGGCGCTGCTCGAGCACCGCCCACGCGCGCGCGAGGTCGTTGGCGCGGGCGAGCGCGCGCGCCACCTCGACCGCCTGGTCGAAGCCGAGCCCCGGGTTGCCGGGATCCCAGCGCGCCACCAGCTCGTCGTCGAGGCCGTAGACCGAGGCCAGCGCGAAGCAGTGCGCGGCGAGGGCCTCCGGCTTGCCGGCGAACCGCTTGCCGGTCGTGGCGGTGGCGACCGCGTCGGCGAAGCTCGCGCGGGCGTCGCGCTCGGGGCGGGGCGCGCGCGCGTCGAGATCGCGCAGCAGGCACGCGTCGCGGCGCGCCGCCAGGTTGGCCGGGACGACCTTCGCCGCGCGCTTGATGATCCCGGGATCGTCGAGCTCGCGCGCGGCCCGGCGCAGGAGCCGGCACTGATCGGTGAACACGTTGCCGGCGTAGACCGCGGCGGGGTTCGCGACCAGCGCGGTCGCCAGCGGCACGACCTCGGCCCAGGCGCCGGCGAAGGCGTGTAGCTCGGCGGCGGCGGCGGCGGCGGCGGCGTCACCGGCGCCCGCGAGCGCGGTCAGCACCTCGAGCGCGAGCTGGGTCTCGGCCCGGCGCGCGGCCTGGGTCGCCTGCTTGACGGAGCGCGGCCGGCGCGTCGACGGGACCGGCGGCGGCGGCGGTGACGCCGGCGGCGACCACCGGCGCTCGACCTTCGCGGCGCACGCCGATCCCGGCCACAGCTGCACGCGGATCTGCTCGGGGCCCTTGGCCAGGCCGCGGTGCGACGCGCGCACGCGCCAGGTGCCCGGCGCGACCTGGACCCGCCGCGCGTCGGGCAGGTAGTCGGTGCAGCCGAGCACCGCGACCGCGCCGTCGGTGACCGCGAGGCTGGCCAGCGTCACGTGATCCCAGGCCGCCGCGTCGTCGGCGGGCGGGGCCGCGTGCACCTCGATGGTCACGCGCACGTCGTCGACGGCCTCGGTGCCGATGCCGACGACGCCCGCGGCCGATGCGACGCGATCCTCGACCGCCTGCACCGTCCACGCGTCCGAGAGATCGCCGCCCGCGTGGGGATCGCAGACATGGATCTGGCGGTAGTCGGCGAACAGCGTGAACGGCCGTGCCGCGGCCTTCTTGCCGGCCGCGGGCTTCGCGGCCGTGGCGGGCCTCGTGGCCGTCGCGGGCCTCGTGGCCGTGGCGGGCCTCGTGGCCTTCGCGGGCTTGGCGGGCTTCGTGGCCGTGCCGGGCCTCGTGGCCGTGGCGGGCTTCGTGGCCTTCGCGGGCTTGGCGGGCTTGCCGGGCTTCGCGGGCTTCGTGGCCTTGGCGGGCTTGGCGGGCTTGCCGGGCTTCGCGGGCCTCGCGGCCGTGATCGTCGCCGCCCTCGCCCTCGTCGCCGGAGGCTTGTGCGCGGCGGCTGGAGCCTTCTTCGTTGCCCTCGCAGGCTTGTTCCTGTCCGTCTTGTCGGTGGCGGACGCGCGCGGCTTCGACATCGCTCGACGGTGCCAGAATCCTCCGCGACACGCGACCGCCTCGCGCGGGGTGAACGCTGGCCCGCATGGTGCAATCATGCGGCGCATGAAGCGACGTGTTCCGACACGACGGCCGGCGGCGCTGGTCGGGCTGTTCTTGCTGACGGGGGCGCTGGCGGTGGTGGGCGGGTTGATGCTGGTGGTGCGGCCGGATGGGTCGTGGCTCCGGCTGTCTCCGGACCTGCTGACGCCGACGCCGTTCGGCAGCTACCGCGTGCCCGGCCTGGTGCTGGCGTTGATCGTCGGCGGCAGCCAGCTCGCGGGCGGCGTGGCGGTGCGCCAGCGCCGGCCCGGTCACCTGCGGCTGGCGACCGTCGCGGCGCTGGTGCTCGGTGGATGGATCGCGCTGCAGGCGGTCGTGCTGGGGACGATCGTGTGGCAGCAGCCGGTGTTCCTGCTGGTGTCGATCGTCGAGCTCGGCATGATCGCGTCGGTGCTGCCGCGGACGGCGGCGCAGGGCCGGCGTCGCCGCGCGCGGTGACGCGCAGAGGGTGCGCGATCGGCCGGCACGTCGGGCGCTCGATGCGGGATGACCGCGAACGCGCGGGGTGCACGCGGTCGCGACGGTCGAGCCCGCTGGCACGGCTGATGCTTCCTGGTCGTGCATGGAGGCGCTGCGCGAGCTCATCAAGCAGCGATTCGCCGGCGCGGTGATCGACGACCTGCGGCCGCTGGGCGCCGATCTGGGCGACGACGCGACGCACAAGGACCTCGGCTACGGCGTGCCGATCCGCGTCGCCTTCCACGACGGCGCCGGCCGCGCCCGGGTCGTGGTGTTCCACACCGCGCGCGCCGACACCTTCGGCCACGACCGCCGCGCCGATCGCCTCAGCGAGATGGTGCTGGCCTACGACACCTTCGCCGATGTGCCCGCCCACGTGGCGGCGCTCGACGTGGGCGTGATCGCGGCGGATGGGCGCCTGCGCTCACTGGCCGACACCGGCGAGCCGTACCTGCTGACCGAGTGGGCCGACGGCGCGCCGTACGCGGACGACCTGCGGCGCGTGGCCGAGCGCGGCGTCACCGACACGGACCGCCAGCGCGTCGATCAGCTCGCGGCGTACCTGGCCGCGCTGCACACGCCCCGCGGTGGTCCCCCCCCGGTCTACGCCCGCGCGGTGCGCGACCTCATCGGCGCCGGCGAGGGGATCTTCGGCATGATCGACGGCTACCCGACCGACGCGCCCGGTGCGGCGCCGGCGCGGCTGCGCGCGCTCGAGGCCCGGTGCGTCGAGTGGCGGTGGCGGCTGCGCGATCGCGGCCCGCGGCTCGCGCGGATCCACGGCGACTTCCACCCGTTCAACGTGCTGTTCGACACCGACGGGGTGCTGCGGCTGCTCGACGCCAGCCGCGGGTCGGTCGGCGAGCCGGCCGACGACCTGACCGCGCTGGCGGTGAACTACGTGTTCTTCGCCATCGATCATCCGGGCGCGTGGCGGGCCGGGCTCGGGGAGCTGTGGCACCGGCTCTGGCGTGGGTGGCTGGCCGCGACCGGCGACCGCGAGGTGCTCGAGGTGGCGGCGCCGTGGCTGGCGTGGCGCGCGCTGGTGGTGTGCAACCCGCGCTGGTACCCGCGGCTGTCGGCGCGCGGGCGCGACGCGATCCTGGGCTGGGTCGAGCGCGTGCTGGCGGCGCCGGCGCTGGTCGTGGCCTCGGCCGACGAGGTGCCGCCGTGACCGGCGCGGTCGTGTGGTTCACCGGGCTCCCAGGCGCGGGCAAGTCGACGCTGGCGCGGCGGGTCGAGGCCCGGCTGCGCGAGGCCCGCCGCGAGCCGGTGGTGCTCGACGGCGACGACGTGCGCGCGGCGCTGGTGCCGCCGCCCGGCCACGATCCCGAGGCCCGCGATGGCTTCTACCGGACGCTCGCGGGGCTCGCCGCGCTGGTGGCGCGCGGCGGCGCGATCGTGCTGGTCCCCGCGACCGCCCACCAGCAGGCGTGGCGCGCGCACGCGCGGACGCTGACGCCGCGGTTCGTCGAGGTCTACCTGGCGACGCCGCTCGACGAGTGCCGGCGGCGCGACCCGAAGGGCCTGTACGCGGCGGCGCCGGCCGAGCTGCCTGGCGTCGGCGTCGCGTACGAGCCGCCAGCGCACGCCGAGGTCGTGGTGGTCCCCGGGCGCGAGGCGACCGCGGTCGACCAGATCCTGGCGCACCTCGCGATCGGCGGGATCGATCCTTGACCACGCGCTGGGCGCTCGCGACCCGCCGCGTGGCGCGGGCGTGGCGCGACGGTTGCATTGCTTCAATGTGATGCGCATCCGGCGGTGGCGAACCTGGCTCGTGCTCGCGGCGGTGATCGCCAGCGTCGGCGGCTACCTCGTGGTGCGTCGGCTGCGCCCGGTCGCGGTCACGGTGGTGCCGGTGGTCCGCGGGCGCGCGATCGAGGCCGTCTACGCGACCGGCACGGTCGAGCCGATCGAGCGGGTGGTGGTGAAGGCGCGCCTGAGCGAGCACGTCGCGCGGATCCTGGTGCGGGAGGGCGACGTGGTCACGGCCGGGCAGCTGCTGGCCGAGATCGAGAACCCCGGGCGCGCGTTCGCGCTGCGCCAGGGCCAGACCCAGCTGACCAAGGCGCAGATCCAGGCCGGGGCGCGCTCGCCGCAGCTCGCCGGGCTCGCGGCCCAGGCGCGGGCGCTGCAGGCCCAGCTCGATCAGGCGCAGCGCGAGCTCGACCGCACCGCCCGCCTCGCGCGCAGCGCCGCGGTGCCGCAGGCGGAGCTCGACCTTGCCCGGGCCAAGGTCGCGCTGCTCGACGCCCAGGCCCAGGCGGCGACCGATCAGCTGCGCTCGGCCCGGCTCGAGCTCGCCGCCACCCGGGATCAGCTCGTGGCCCAGGTCGGGTCGCTCGCGCTCGAGGTCGACGACGGCTCGGTCACGTCGCCGATCGCCGGGGTGGTGCTGCGGCGCGACGTCGAGCCGGGCGAGGTCGTCGCGCAGAACCAGGCGATGTTCGAGGTCGCGGACACCCGGACGCTGCTGATCGAGCTGCACGTCGACGAGGCCGACATCGCGCGCATCAGCGACGGCGCGGCGCCCACGGCGGTGGCGCTGTCGTTCTACGCGTTCCCGGAGCGCGCGTTCGCCGGCACGGTCGCCGAGATCTTGCCCGAGCCCGACCGGGTCCGGCGCGCCTACACCGTGCGGGTCCGGCTCGATCAGCCGATCGTCGGCCTGCGGGTCGGCATGACCGCCGAGGCCAACCTGATCGTGGCCCGGCGCGACGACGTGGTGCTGGTGCCGATCGAGGCGGTCGACGGCGATCGGGCCTGGTTCGTCGAGGGCGGCCGCGCGGTCCGTCGCCCGGTCACGCTCGGCCTCCGCGGGCTGACCGAGGCCGAGGTCGTGACCGGCGCCGCCGTGGGCGACCGCGCGATCATCGACGCCGCCGCGCGCGGGCTGCGCGAGGGCGCCCGCGTCGACGCGGCCGCGCGAGCGCCGCGATGAGGGCCGAGCTGTTCATCGCGTGGCGCCAGCTCTGGCACCGCAAGCTGCTCAACAGCATCGCGGTCCTGGGCGTGACGCTGGGCGTGCTGACGCTGATCGCGATCACCGGGATCATGCGCGGCTTCCAGACCAAGTTCCTCGACACCGTGCTGCAGATCAGCCCGCACGTGGTGATGTTCGACACCACCCTCGGGCGGCCCGAGCCGGTGGTCGATCGCCTCCTGGGCGGCCCGAGCGCGACCAGGATCGTGCGGCAGACCAGCACCGATCGCCAGCGCCGCATCGTCCGGCCCGGCGAGACCGTGCGCGCGATCCGGGCGCTGCCGGGGGTGGTCGCGGCCGCGCCGCTGGTGGTCGGCAGCGCGGTGGCGTCGGCCGGCAGCAAGACCGTGCCGGTCGAGCTGCGCGGCATCGATCCCGTCCAGCAGGAGCTGGTGACGCCGCTGCGCCGGTTCGTCGTGGTCGGCGCCTTCGACGAGCTGGGCGGCGCCGTCGACGGGGCGGTGCTCGGCTACCAGCTCGCGGAGCTCCTCGGCGTCGGGGTCGGCGACTCGGTCGGGTGCGTCGCGGGTCAGGGCGAGCGCGTCAGCCTGCGCGTGGTCGCGCTGTTCGACACCGGCGTCGCCGCGCTCGACAAGGGCCGCATCTACGTGCCGACCCGCCTGGCCCAGACCGTCCTCGGGCGCCCCGACGTGATCGACCGGATCGAGCTGCGCCTGGCCGAGCCCGACGACGCCCCGCGCGTGGCCGCGGGCCTCGAGGCGCGCTTCGGCTACGACGCCGAGAGCTGGCAGGAGGCCAACGCCAGCATGCTGGGCGTGTTCGACCAGCAGAACATGATCACCGGGCTCATCATCGGCGCGGTGCTGATGGTCGGTGGTTTCGGCATCCTGTCGATCCAGATCATGATCGTCCTCGAGAAGCGGCGCGACATCGCGCTGCTCAAGAGCGTCGGCTACTCGTCGCGGAACGTGCTGGCGGTGTTCCTGGTCGAGGGCGGCGTGGTCGCGGTGGTCGGCGCGGCGCTCGGCGCGGCGCTCGGCCACGCCGTGCTGGTGGCGATGCGCTCGATCGAGAGCGCCTCGGGCATGGGCTACTCGAAGCCGTCGACGTTCGCGATCTACGAGCGCGCCAGCGTGTACCTGTGGGCGTTCGGGTTCGCGGTCGGCGTCGGGCTCCTGGCCAGCCTGATCCCGGCGTGGCGGGCGTCGCGGGTCGAGCCGGTCGACGTGCTGCGGGGGGCGTCGTGACCGCGGTCCCGGCGCTCGAGGCCCGCGCGCTGGTGCGCGACCTCGGCGACGAGGTCCGGACCCGGATCCTCCACGGGCTCGACCTGGCGATCGCGCCCGGCGAGTTCGTCAGCGTCACCGGCCCGAGCGGCTCGGGCAAGTCGACGCTGCTGTACCTGCTGGGCGCGCTCGACCGCCCGACCTCGGGCGAGGTGCTGATCGAGGGCGTGGCCACCAGCGGCCTCGACGATCGCGCCCGCGGCGTGCTGCGCGGTGAGCGGCTCGGGTTCGTCTTCCAGTTCCACTTCCTCTTGCCCGAGTTCACCAGCCTCGAGAACGTGCTGATCCCGATGCTGCGGCGCCGCGACCTCGCCGCGGCCGAGGCCCGCCGGCGCGCGACCGCGGCGCTGACGTCGCTCGGGATCGGTGAGCTGATCGATCGGCGCCCGACCCAGCTGTCGGGCGGGCAGCAGCAGCGGGTGTCGATCGCGCGCGCGATCGCCCACGGGCCGCGGATCCTCCTGGCCGACGAGCCGACCGGCAACCTCGACACCACCGCCGGCGCGGCGGTGCTCGCCATCTTCGAGCGCCTCGCCGCCGACGGCATGACCGTCGTGATGGTCACGCACGAGCCGAGCTACGCGGCCCGGGCCGGGCGCGAGCTGCGCCTGCGCGACGGCCGGCTGGTCGACGCGATCATCCGGGCACCGGCGTCGGCGTAGCGCGGCCAGCGCCTGGATCAGCCGCGCAGCACGCGCGCGACCGGGCCGGCGAGCTGGACGCCGGCGATGATGTCGAACACGACCGTCCAGCCACGGCTGCGCGCGTGCTTGCGGGTGCGCCGGCTGAGGTGGATGGCGCCGACGCCGATCACGCCGCGCGGATCGGGGCTGTACCAGGGGATCGCGGCGCCGCCGCGCCACGGGAACAGCCCCTTGCGGTACGCGGCGATCACGGTCTCGGGCGCGAGATCGCCGCCGACGTACACCAGGCCCTGGGCGTCGGCGGTCTCGGGCGCGGGCAGCGCGAACGCCACCGCGGTCAGCCGAGCAGCTTGCCCAGCGCGCCGACCAGGCCGTCGTGGCGGGTGCGGTCGGCGCTGGTCGGGTCGCCGAGGAGCGCGTCGCCGATCGCCTCGGAACGGGCGGTGGTCCACGGCGCGGCGCCGCCGGGATCGAACCGGGTCGACAGCCGCTGGGCCTGGCGCAGCACCAGCTCGAGCTCGTCGGGATCGAGCCAGACGCCGTGGGTGTCGCAGCGATCGAGCGCGACCCGGTAGAGCGACACCGTGCGCATCGGCGCGCCGCAGGTCTCGCACGGGCGCGTGGTCGGGCGGGTGCGGTCGACCCACGGCAGCCGACCCAGCGGCTGGACGGTGGCGTCGGCGATCAGATCGAGCAGCGACCGCGCGCTGATCCAGGCGCCGCCGCACGCGCCGCAGCGGACGCCGTCACCGTCGAGCCCAGGGCCCCCGCAGGCGCGACAGCGATCGACGACGTCGGTGGCTGACTCGGCGGACATGGCCCGAGCATATCGCGACCCGCCGGCGCCGCGTGGCGGTGATCACGGCCCGAGACGCGCCCGCGGTTCGCCCGTACAGTCGGGTCATGATCAGCGCGCGGGTGCGAGCGGTGGGCCTGGTGACGGTGGCGGTCACGATGATCGCGTGCGGCGATGACGGCGGCGGTCCGCCGGCCTCGTGCCTGCCCGGCTGTCCCGGCGGCCGGGGCTACGACGCCGTGGCCTACACCCTGCGCGGGACCGTCGACCTCGACGCCGGCACGCTCGCCGCCAGCGAGGACGTGGCGCTGATCGCGGTGGCCACGCCGGTGGTCGAGCTCGACGCCGAGGTCGCGATCGGCGCGGTCCACGCCGGCGACCGGGCGCTGGCGTACGCGGTCGACGACGTCGCGCACACGCTCCGCGTCGACCTCGGGCCGATCCTCGTCGACGGCGCCGCGACCTTCACCGTCGACTACGTCGCCGCGCCGTCCGACGCGCTGCGGGTCGCGGGCCCGCGCGACGACGATCCGGTGACGAGCCGGGTCATGTACACCGACTCCGAGCCCGACCGCGGCCTGCGCTGGCTGGTCGCCAACCACGACCCCGCCGACCGCGCGACGTTCGCGGTCGAGCTGACCGTCCCGGCCGGCGACGACGTGATCGCCAACGGCGCGCGCACCGGCGATCGCGTCGACGGCGCCGCCCGGGTGATCGGGCACGCGCTGGCGCAGCCGATCCCGACCTACCTGATGGCGTTCGCGGCCGGCGAGCTCGAGCACGTCGAGCGCGCGGGTGGGCGCGTGCCCCTGGCGCTGTGGTTCCGGCGCGGGCTGGCGCTGGTGCCCGACGACAACCTCGACGTCGTCGCCCGCGCGATGACCTCGTTCGAGGCGCTGATCGGCCCGTACCCGTGGGACCGCTACGCGGTGGTGCTGCTGCCGCAGTTCGGCGGCGGCATGGAGAACGCGACGATCACGTTCAACGCCGAGACCTCGGGCCAGGGGGTGATCGGCGTCAACCTCAACGCCCACGAGCTGGCCCACCAGTGGTTCGGCGACTGGGTCACGATGCGGACCTACGACGACGTCTGGGTCAAGGAGGGCATGGCGACGTTCCTGGCGGTCGAGGCCGATCGCGCCGCCCGCGACGCGGCCGGCACCGGGCGGCGCTTCGGCACCGACTGCTCGTTCGATCCCGGCGACGCCGTCGTCGACGTGGCGCTGACCGGGCTCGACAAGTACAACTCGGGGCCGTACGAGCGCGCGGCCTGGGTCATGACCCAGATCCGCGACCGCATCGGCGACGACGCGTTCTGGGCCGGCGCGCGCAAGGTCCTGGCCGACCACGCGCTGGGCACGATCGACGGCGAGGGCTTCGTGCGCAGCTTCGCGCCGGCGCTCGACGAGGCCACGATCGCGCGGGTGCTGGCGAGCCTGCCGCAGCACGGCGCGCCGACCCTGACCGTCGCGGCCGTGTCGACCGGCGCCGGCGCCGAGCTGACGCTGGCGCTCGACGATCCCGGCGCGGTCTTGATCGCGCCGATCGAGCTGGGCGCGGTCGATGCGGCCGGCGTGGCCGGGCCGGTGGTCGGGTTGACCGCGGCGGCGCCGGTCACCGTGGTCGTGCCGACCGGCGGCTACTTCGCGCCCGACCAGCGCGGCGTCCACCCGTACTGGCCGGCGGTGTTCGGCGTCGTCGATCCGTACTACCTCGAGCTCGAGCCGCGCATGGCGCCGGGCCCGGGCGCCGCGCTGACCGCGTTCACCGCCGGCGCGCCGGCGCACCAGGAGCGCGCGCTCGACGGCGACCTGCCGGTCTCGCTCCCGGACGACTTCACCGCGCTCTACGACGCGCTCGACTCGACCGAGGCGCGGCGCAACGCGGCGGTCGGCGGGTGCGCGGTGCTGGCTGGCCTGACCGCAGGTGACGCGATGGCCTTCGCCGAGGCGCTGACGCCGGCGCTGCGCGACCCGGCGATCGAGCGGTACGAGACCGCGTACGCCCGCTGCGGCGCGCTGGTGCCGAGGCTCTTGTTCGGGCCCGAGCTGACCGCGCTCGCGGCGGCGCCGTCGGCCGCCACCGCCGCGCGGCTCGACTACCTGATGGGCTTCGACTACGGCCCGGCGATGAGCCTCGCGCAGATCGGCGCCGTCGCCACGACCGCGCCGTCGCTGCGGCTGCGCGATCGCGCGCTCAGCCGGCTGGTCGGTCACACGGTCGGGCGCTACAGCCCGCTCGCCGGCGGCGACGTCGACGCGTGGCGGGCGTTCTTCCGCGGGCGCTACCCCAGCACCACGTCGCTCGGGCGGCTGCTGACCGTGTGGCGCACGTCGGTGCGCCTCGGCGACGAGGCCGCGGTGCCGGCGGTGGCGCCGCTGGTGCGGTCGGTGCCGATGGCGCCCGCGTACCAGATCGAGATCGTGTGCGCGGCCCACGACCTGGCCGCGCCGGCGACGTGGACGGCGTTCCAGCAGGCGCTGCAGCCGGCGTCGACGCTGCCGGCCGAGGTCGCGGCGGTGCTGGCGGATCCGACCGGCTGCCCGGCCTTCCGCGCGGCGCCGCGGCGGGACGACGCGCTCGACGACGACCTGGCGGATCACGTGCGTCACCTCGCGCGCGATCGCTGACGCGGGCCGCGGCGCGGACGGGATCGCGACGTGCAGCTCGCCCATCGCTACGGCGCGACCGGGATCACGACGTGCATCTCGCCCATCGTGCCCGGCAACAGCGGCAGCCGCCAGGCCCGGATCGCGCGCGCCACGCACGCCTTGACCGCGCGCTCGCGCGGCGGCGTCGTGCCGTCGCCGGTGCGCGCGTGGAACTGCCAGGCCGGCAGCCAGGCCCGGGTCCGGCCGCGGCGGCGATCGACCACCACGCGCACGGTGCGCGGGCGCGGGTCGCACGCCGCGAGGGTCGCGCGGGCCGGGTCGATGGTGGCGGCCAGCGTGGTCGCGGGCGCGCGCCAGTCGGCGAACGCTGGATCGCGCGCTGGCGCGTCGCCCCGGCCGCGTCGATCACATGGGCGAAGGTCACGCGCTCGAGCAGCGGCGGCAGCGCGGGCACCGCGACCCGCGCGACCGTGGCCATCAGGCACCGCTCCTCGGGCGTGAACCCGCGGTACCCGACCCCGAGCACCGGCATGGCGATCCGGGTCTGGCCGTCGCGGTCCCGGGCGACGTCCAGGCTGATGGTGCGCGGCAGGCGCGCGACGCACGCGCGCAGGTCGGCCTCGACCGGCGCCACCGCGGCCGCGATCATCGCCGGCGCGTCGTCCCAGCCCGGCGCGGACGGCTGCGCCTGTGCGGTGGTCGCGGCCAGCGCCACCAGCGCGAGCGCCGCGCGCGTCACGGGGCACCGCCGACGCAGGTGCCCGCCGCATCGAGGTGACAGGTCGGATCCGCCGGGCGCGGCGCGCAGATGCCGCTGCAGACGATCTCGCCGTGGAACGCGTCGGTGCACTGGCCGTCGACGCACCACGGCGCGATCGTCGCGGTGATCGGCGAGGTCCAGGACGGGTGCGTGACCGACCAGCGATCGCCAGCGCGCGTGCCGAGCCCGCACGCGTAGACGCAGCCGCAGTCGGCGGCGACCACCGGCAGGCACCGCTGGTCCGCCGCCGTCGGGCTCGGCGCGGGCGACGCCGCCGTCGCCGCCGACGTCGACGTTGGAGCTGGCGTCGGGGCGCGGGCCGGGCAGCCGGCGACGGCCGCGGCGATCAGGATCAGGGCGAGGCGCAGGTGCACGCGCACGACTGTCATCGAGGCGCCGCGAGGTGTCGCGGTCACGGCGGCGGCGCGACGCGCTCGGTCGGCGGCGGCGGCGGGGCCGGGCGGTCGCGCTTGAGCGAGCCGCTCGGCGACGACCACAGGAGCGCCACGATCGCGACCAGCGCGATCAGCCCGAGGATGAGCAGCACCCCGAACGGCACGCGATCGCCCAGCGTGCGCCGGCCGAAGAAGCGCCCGGCCGAGCGTCGGTGGATGGTGTCCTCGACGGTCTTGCCCAGCTCGGGCGGGGCCGCGGCCGGCGACAGCGACTTCAGGAGGCCCATGCTGCCGCGCAGGTCCTCGACCTCGGCCCGCAGCTCGGGATCGGCGGCCAGGGCCGCCTCGACCTCGGCGCGCTCGGCCGGCGTCAGCGTGCCGTCGACGTAGTCGGCCAGCATCGCCTGCAGGCGCTCGTCGGCGGCGGGGGCGGTGTCGGTCATGGCGAACCTCTCGAGGATAGCGCGCGGCCGGGCGGGGTCATCCCAGGTGCCTCGCGATCTTCTTGCGCAGCGCCAGCCGCGCGCGGTGCAGGCGCGACTTCACCGTGCCGTCGGGCAGGCCGGTGATCTCGCAGATCTCCTCGATCGACAGGTCCTCGATCTCGCGCAGCACGACGACGGTGCGGTGATCCTCGTCGAGCGAGGCGATCGCCTCTTGCAGCACCATCTCCATCTGCGCGCCCTCGACCGCGCGGTCGGGGCGGCGCATCGGGCCGGGCGGTCCGGCCGCCGCCACCGAGCCGGCGTTCTCGTCGAGCTCGTCCTGGCTGCGGTCGTGGCGGCGCGACAGGTACTTGATGCGGTTCTTGCAGTGGTTGACCGCGACCCGGTAGAGCCACGTCGAGAACTTGGCCTCCTCGCGGAAGCTGTCGATGGTCTTGAAGACCGTGATGAAGACCTCCTGGGAGACGTCCTCGGCCTCGGACCGGTTGCCGAGCATGCGGTAGGTCAGGTTGTAGATGCGGTCGCGGTGCTCGGCGACCAGCTCGCGGAACGCGCGCTCGTCGCGCTCGCGCAGGCGGCGGACGAGCTCTCGATCGCGGGCTGACATGGAGCTAGGGCGAGCATAGCCGAAAGGCGATCCGCTCCGACGTCGGACACCGGCGGAAGCGCCCGGTTCCCTGCGCCGCCGGGAATCGCCGGGGCGCCCGGCGCGTTGCCCGACGATGCGGCCGGCGGTCGAAGCGGCGCGGTTCGTCGCCAGGCTGGCGGCCTCGTGCGTGTTCGCCGCGGCGTTCTTCGCGGTGCTGGTGGGCTCGCACGTCGCGGCGCTGCCGGGCCTGACCCGCTACGACACGATCTTCGTCGCGTGCGTCGCGATCCAGGTGGCGCTGGTGGCCGCGCGCGTCGAGACCAAGGACGAGCTGGCGGTGCTGGCGCTGTTCCACGGGCTCGGGCTCGGGCTCGAGCTGTGGAAGACCGACCCGCGGGTCGGCTCGTGGGCGTACCCCGAGGCCGCGACCTTCGCGATCGGGCAGGTGCCGCTGTACTCGGGCTTCATGTACGCGGCGGTGGCGTCGTTCATCTGCCAGGCCTGGCGGCGATGCGACGTGACGCTGCACGCGCCGCCGACGCCGCGGGTGGCGCTGGCGCTGGTCGCGGCGATCTACCTCAACTTCTTCACGCACCACCTCGTCTGGGATCTGCGGTGGCCGCTGACGGCGGCGGTGGTGCTGGCGTTCCGGCGCACGTCGGTGACGTTCGCGACCGCGCCCGGCGCGCGTCGGCGCCTGCCGATGGTGGCGTGGTTCGCGCTGGTGGGGCTGGGCATCTGGGCGGCGGAGAACGCCGCCACCGCTGGCGGCGCCTGGGCCTACCCCGATCAGCGCCTGGGCTGGCGCGCGGTCTCGCTGGGCAAGATCCACGCGTGGGCGCTGCTGGTGATCGTGACCTTCGTGCTGGTCGCCGAGCTCAAGCGCCGCAAGGCCGCGCAGCGCGCGGTCGCGGACGAGCTCGACGCGCCGGCCCGCGCGCCTACTGCCGCGGCCCGAACACCCGCAGGCTGGCGCTGAGCTGCAGGTCGTCGCCGTCCTTGACCTGCTTGCGCACGCCGATGTCGAGCGCGAACTTGACGGTGGCGATGCCGAGGCCGCCGGTGATGAACGTGCCGGTGGCCACGTCGTGGACGACGCCGGCGCGCAGGGGGTACCCGGTCTGGCCGCCGGCGGTCGAGACGAAGTACTCGAGGCCGCCGCCGTAGCGGCCGGTCGGGCCGTCGGTCGACAGGTCCCAGCGCGCGTCGAACGCGGCCACCAGCGCCGGGCTGGGGCGGAACGACGCGCCGCCGCCGACCGCGCGCGCGAACGTGACGTTCTCGGTGCCGAACAGGTTGTAACCGGTCGCGGCGAGGTTGAACTGATCGGTCAGGCGGATCACCAGGCCGGCGTCCCAGTTGAAGCCGGTGATGTCCTCGCTGCCGTCGGCGGCCGCGCCCCGGGCGTTGATGTACTTGGCGCCGAGGCCGATCATCGCGCGGGCGTTGAGCGGCCGCGCCAGGGTCAGGCCGGCGACGTGGGCGCGCTGGTGGCGGCCGTCGACGGTGTCGCCGCCGGCGTAGCGGTAGTAGAAGCAGCCGGGGGCGGCGTTGGTCGAGTCACACGCCGACGCCGAGATCAGCGAGGCGCCGTCGAACGAGCGGTAGCCGTAGCTGCCCTCGAAGGTGAGATCGCGGGTCAGCGGCAGGCCGGCCGGATTGAGGCTGGCGGCCTGCGCGCCGGAGACGTCGGCGCGCCGGGCCTCACCGGTGGCCAGCTCGCGCGGGCCGAGCGCGTCGTCGAGCCCGTCGGCCGCCACGGGGCTGGCCGGGGCCAGCGCCAGGGCAGAGAGCAGGCCGATACCGACGGTCGAGCGCGCGCGCATGGCCGGAGCCTCCCAGCCCGATCGCGTCCGCGCAACTAAACGGCGGTGTGCGCTGACGCACGGTGGCGCAGCTCACGTCGTCGGCGTCGACGGCAGCCCCGCGACCCACTCGGCGATCGAGACCGGGCCGCGGTCGGCCAGGACCACGTGGTCGATCACCGGGATGCCGAGCAGGTCCCCGGCCTCCTTGAGGCGCTCGGTCAGGAGCAGGTCGGGCGGGCTCGGCGTCGGGTCGCCGGACGGATGGTTGTGCGCGCACACCGCCGCCGCGGCGCCGGCGCGGATCAGCGGCCGGAACACCTCGCGCGGGTGCACGTCGACGCCGGTCAGGTGGCCGCGCGCGACCTCGGCCTCGATCACGACCACGTTGCGCGCGTCGATGCCGACGACGTAGAACACCTCCTGCTCGAGCCCGGCCAGGCGCGGCCACAGCCGCAGGTGGACGTCCTCGGCGCAGCGCAGCACGTCGCCGCGGGCCCGGGTGCGCTCGACCGCGCGCGCCCCCAGCGACGCGGCCGCCACCACCCGCGCCGCCTGCGCCGGGCCCAGCCCATCGACCCGCGCCAGGTCGTGCGGCGACGCGCGCGCCAGCCCAGCCACGCCGCCGACCGCCACCAGCACGTCGTGCGCGACCGCCGCCGCGCTGCGCCCGGGCCGACCGGTGCCCAGGATCAGCGCCAGCAGCTCGGCGTCGGACACCCGGTCGCTGCCCTGCCGCCACAGGCGCTCGCGCGGACGCTCGTGGGGCGCGGCCTCGGCGGCGGCGGAGGTCTCGGACAGCGGGCGGTCCATGCCGCGCGTACTCAGCAAGGCCCGCGCCACGCGCAAGTGCGCGGGCCCCCGTCGCGAGCGTCCGGAAGCCGGACGTCGTGTCCGGCGACGGCCGAGCCTCGCCGGACGCCGGACGCCCGGCCGCGTCCGGCGGCGCGGCCATCGGAGCCCGGGCCGCGGCGGCTCCTGTGGGAGCCAAAGCGGGCCGTGCTGATCGCTCCGCCCGTCCATATTCAAGCGGGGCCGTGCTGATCGCTCCGCCCGTCCATATTCAAGCGGGGCCCCGCTGATCGCTCCGCCCATCCATATATAGGTGCCGCGAGCGAGCGGGTCGGCCTGACAACGCCGCACACGTTCGCCAATCAAGTTGGCGGAGCGCTCGCCGCAAGGGGTCGAGATCGCACGTAGGCGCCTGGCCAGTTCCTTGCTGTGGTGTGTGGTGTGGACCGATGGTGCGCTGTCCTGGTCGCGGTCGCGACCGCGTGTACGTCGACGCCCGGCGATGACGGCCCGGCGGTGTGCAGCCGGGAAGACACGGTTCGCTTCGCGGCGTGGCGCCCGCACCCGGTCGACGTGCTGGTCGTGGTCGACCGGTCGGCATCGATGAGCGATGATCAGGAACAGCTGGCGAGGTTCGCCGGCGCGCTGGCGAGCGTCGCGACGATCTACGACGCCCACGTGGCCGTGGTGACGTCGGACCTCGGCGGCGACGGCGTCACCGGGTGTGCGGGCGACGGCGACGCGGCGCGGTTCCAGCGCGCGACGATGTGCGGTGTCGACGGCGCCTTCGTGCGGACCAACGCCCGCGCCGACGACGGGATGCTCGACAACGCCGGCGGCGACGTGCGCGCCGCGCTCGCGTGCATGCTCGAGCTGCCCACGTCGAGTTGCCCGGTCAGCCAGCCGCTGGCGGCGGCGCTGCGCGCGCTCGACGGGTCACAGCCAGCCGACGCCGGCTTCCATCGACCCGGCGTGCCGCTGGCGCTGATGATCCTGACCGACAGCGATGACTGCTCGATGGTGGCGTTGGGCGCGCTGCGGGCGACCGGGCTGCCGCTGGGCGACGAGGCCGAGGTCGACCTCGCGTGCTTCACCGCGGGCCAGGGCGCCGACGGCGGGCTCGCGGACCCGATCGCGACCTTCGCGGAGGTCGTCGGCGCTGACCGGTTCTGGATCGGGATCGTCTCGGGCGGGCCCGACGTGCGCGTGGTCGACGGCGCGCTCGCCTCGGCGTGCGCCGATGGTCGCTCGGTCGTCGGGGCACCCCGGCTGGCGCAGCTCAGCGCGCCCGAGCGCCTCGCGCGCGTCGACGCGTGCGGTGACGGATGGTCCGATCTGCTGAGCCTGGTGGCTTGGGCCGAGCCGGGGTGGGCCTTCGCGGCGTGCCTCGACCCTGCCGCCGATCAGGCGCCGACCGTGCCCGGCGCGCAGGTGGTCTGCACGGCCGAGCAGCGGATCACCCCGGTCGACCGCGGCGACGACGTGGTCGCGCCGCTGCCGCCGTGCGGCGCCGGCGACGACGGCCCGTGCTGGCGGATCGCGGGCATCGACACGGCGACCTGTCCCGGCGGCATCGAGGTGCGCAGCGAGGGCGTGCGCGGGATCGACCGCGTCGACGTCACGCTCCGGTGCGAGCTGCCGTGCGACTAGCCGCCGCCGTCGCGCTCGTCGCCGCGTGCGCCGAGCCGCCGGCCGACGACGGTGGCGCGCTGGTCTGCAGCCGCGAGCTCACGACGCGGTTCTGGGGCTGGTACACCGATCCGCGCGACGTGCTGATCGTGATGGATCGCTCGCCGTCGATGGCCGACGACCGGGACCCGATCACGCTCCGGCGCGAGCTGTCGTGCCCGCCGGCGCGACGCGCGCGCTCACACCAGGAAGAACCGGCCCATCATGCCGTGGTCCTCGTGCTCGAGGATGTGGCAGTGGAACATGTACGGGAACGCGCGGTCGGCGGTGCCGGCGAAGGAGAGCAGCAGGCGCACGACCCGGCCGGGCGGCACCAGCACGGTGTCCTTCCAGCCGGCCAGCGGCGGCGGCGGCGGCGCGCCGTCGATGTCGAGCACCTGGAACTGGCGGTGGTGGACGTGGATCGGGTGGGCCATGCCCGAGGTGTTGGTGACGGTCCACAGCTCGACGTCGCCGACCGGGACGTCGAAGCTGATCGCCGCCGGCACCGCGTCAGGTCGGTCATCTGCGTGCCGTTGATCGACACGCTGCCCATCGACATCGCCAGCACCAGCGCGCGTGTGCGCACCGCGTCGGTCTCGGCGCCGCGCGCGATCGGCGCGAACGCCGTCGGCGGCGCCAGCGCGACCGTCGGCGCGGCCCCGACCTCGAACGTCGCGAGGTCGAAGGTCGAGCCGTCGAGGGCGTCAGCCAGGTTCGCGCCCATCTGGCCGGTGAACAGCGCGCCCTTGACCTCGCCCGAGAAGCTCTGCAGCACCACGGCGGCGCCGGTCGCGTCGGCGGCGAAGTCGACCAGGAGCTCGACGCGCTCGCCCGGCGCCACCAGCGCCCGCGTCGTCGCGAGCGGCGCCGCGAGCAAGCCGCCGTCGCTGGCGATCATCAGGAAGCTGCGGTCGTCGGCGAAGCCGAGGTTGTAGTTGCGCGCGTTCGAGCCGTTGAGCACGCGCAGGCGCACCAGCCCGCGATCGACCCGACCGCGCGGCACCACGGCGCCGTTGACCAGGATGGTCTCGCCCTTCAGGCCGGCCATGCGGTCGTGCATGCTGGGCATGCCGCCGTCGGAGTACGGGTGGGTGCCGTCGGCGAACAGCCGCCGATCCTGGATCACCAGCGGCAGGTCGTCGACGCCGTAGGTCGACGGCAGCTCGGTCGTGGCCGTGGGCTCCTCGACGAAGATCAGCCCGGCCATGCCCATGTAGACCTGGCGGCCGGTCGCGTGCATCTGGTGCGGGTGGTACCAGGCCGTCGACGGCCGCTGGACCACGTCGTACTCCGACACCCAGGTCGCGCCGGGCGCGATCGGCTGGTACGGGCCGCCGTCGCTGTGGGCCGGCAGCTCGACGCCGTGCCAGTGCAGGGTCGAGATCTCGCCGAGGGCGTTGGTGACCTCGAGCCGGACCCGCTCGCCGCGGCGGAAGCGCAGGGTCGGGCCGAGGTACGCGCCGTTGACGCCGTAGGTCGCGGTCGGCGCGCCCGCGCCGAAGTCGACGGTGCCGGGCTGGAGCGCGAGCTGGAACACCCGCACGCCGCCCTGGAGCTCGCCGTCGAGCAGCGGCGGCACCGGCAGCCGCGCGCCGCCGTCGATCGTGACGCCGGGATCCTGGCCGCAGCCGCCGAGCGCCCCCGGCAGCGCCAGCGCCACGCCGGCGGCGCCGCAGCCCTTGAGGAAGGTTCGGCGCCGGAGCGCGAGGGGACCGATCCAGCGTCGTGCAGCCATGGTGCTCGGTGAGAGCCAGACGCCGTCCGAAAGGTTCGCGCAGCGACGCGGGGCGCGGCGATTTCTCTGGCGGCGGCGGCGGCGTCGTCGGCGACCGCATCCTCCACCACAGCCACACCGTGCCGATCCAGGGCGCTCGCTGCCGGCCGGCGCAGGCGCAGGCCCGAGGGCCGACGCACCCGTGCACCGCACGTCCTCACCTCACCTGATCGTCACGCGCGGGCCGACGCACCTCACCCGATCGTCACGCCCGACGGCACCTCACCCGATCGTCACGCCCGACGCGGCGCCCAGCCCGCTCGCGTCGCTCGCCGCCGGCCGGCGCAGGGCGCAGGCCCGAGGGCCGACGCACCCGTGCACCGCACGTCCTCACCTCACCCGATCGTCACGGGCGGCCCGGGCTGACGCACCTCACCGCGACGCCCCGACGCTCACCCGTCGTGCTGGTCGCAACACGCTTTTCGCGTGCCGCCGCGCGGCGCCGATCGCTGCGCTGGGCGGCTCAGAAACCGCCGGCCGGGGCGCCAGGTAGGTGTTACCCTCACCGCGCCATGTTCGTCTGTCCTGACTGCGGCCACAGCCAACCTGCGCCCGGCGCGTGCCCGTCCGATCAGACCCCGCTGGTGTCGCGCGGCGACGACGCGCTGGTCGGGACCTCGGTCGGCGTCTACCGGATCGCCAAGCTGCTCGGCGTCGGCGGCATGGGCCGCGTCTACAAGGGCGTGCACCCGCAGATCGGCAGCCGCGTGGCGGTCAAGGTGCTGTCGCGCGAGTGCGCCGATCGCGCCGACCTGGTCGAGCGGTTCTTCTCGGAGGCGCGCGCGGTCAACCTGATCCGCCACGAGAGCATCGTCAACATCCTCGATCTGTCGCAGCTCCCCGACGGTCGCCCGTACATCATCATGGAGTACCTCGACGGGGCGCCGCTCAACGACCTGATCGAGAAGCGCGGGCCGCTGCCGCTGGGCGGGATGGCCCGGCTGATGACCGAGGCGCTCGACGCGCTCGGCGCGGCCCACGCCAAGGGCATCGTCCACCGCGATCTCAAGCCCGACAACATCTACGTCACGCCGGCCGGGCGCCCCAAGGTGCTCGACTTCGGCATCGCCAAGCTGCGACCCGAGCTGGGCGGCTCGGCGACGCAGACCGGCTCGCTGCTCGGCACGCCGCACTACATGTCGCCCGAGCAGGCGCTGGGCAAGCCGGTCGATCTACGCACCGACATCTACGCGATGGGCGTGATCCTCTTCGAGTGCGCCACCGGCCGCAAGCCGTTCGCCGGCGACTCGCTGTTCGACCTGCTGCGCAAGCACATCGACGAGCCGCCGCCGCCGCCGCACCTGCTCCGGCCCGACATGCCGCCGGCGATGGAGCAGGTCATCCTGCGCGCGCTCGCCAAGGATCCCAACCATCGCTTCGGCTCGGCCGCCGAGCTGGCCCAGGCGCTGATGCACTCGACGCAGCAGCTGGGGCCCGACGCCTGGACCACGGTGTCGCCAGCCAGCCTGGCGCGGATGAGCGCGCAGGGCGGGGTCCCGGGCTACCCGACGCCGGCGAGCTGGCCGGGCGGCGGCACGCCGATGCCGCTGCCGGGCGGGCCGACCGCGCCGGGCGGGCCGCCGATGATGCACGGCGGCACGCCGATGCCGATGTACGGCGCGCCGGGCAGCTACCCGCCGCCGTCGCCGTCGATGGCGTCGGCCGCGGGCCAGGTGCTGCCGCAGCAGACCCAGGCGTCGAGGTCGAGCAAGGGCGTGCTGTTCGCGCTGGCCGGGCTGGCCTTGGTCGGCGGCGGCGTCGCCGCGGCGCTGATCGTCGGCGGCGGCTCGGACGACGCCAAGCCCGACGTCGGCTCGGGCAGCGCCAGCGGCTCGGCCATGACGCCGACCGAGCTGACGGCCGCGGGCTCAGCGCTGGCGGGCTCGGGCTCGTCGATGGCGGGCTCGGGCGCGGTCGAGCCGCCGACCGCGGACCGGCTCGCGGCCGCGGCCGATCAGCTCGCGAAGGCGGGCGATCAGCTCGAGCAGCTGGATCCCGATCACCTCGCCGCGATGGTCGACACCGCCGCGCAGCTCGCGGGCAGCGGCAAGGCCGGCGCGATGCGTCCGCCGCCGCCGCCGCTGCCGGGGAACCCGACCACGCCGACCACGCCGACCACGCCGACCACGCCGACCACGCCGACCCCCGCGGGCGCGACCGATCTCGACAAGCGCGTCGCGGCCTTCTCGAGCGGCGAGCCGGCCTGCGACGACTACATCCGGCTGATGCTCGCGGCGTCGAAGTGCGACAAGCTCGCGTCGTCGGCCGATAGCATGCGCACCGGCGTGACCGGCATGATGCAGGGCTACGCGCGCTTCAACCAGATGCCCGCCGACATGCGCCAGACCGCGGTCGACGGCTGCACCACCGCCTCGGCCAGCATGCGCTCGATGCTCAAGCAGTTCGCGTGCGCGTACCCGGCGCCGCCCAAGGGCGGGGCGACCGCCAGCGGCGCGCCGGCGCCCGATCCCGATCCGCCGCTGCCGATCGACAAGCCGCACAACATCCGGATCGCCGGGTTCAACCCGTCGAGCTTCGACTTCATGGCGTGGTTGCCGAGCGCGCTGGCCGAGGCCAAGAAGGTGCTGCCCGACGCGCAGCTGACGCGGATCGACGCCGACGGGGTCGCGCCCGACGGCCGCGCCCACCTCGACGTGTCCGACGACTTCCAGGTGCTGTACCGGTTCGTGTCGACCACGGCCGCGCAGCCGCCGCCCAACCACCCCAAGGGCCTCAAGTGGGAGCCGCTGTGCATGGTCCAGATCTTCGTCGAGGCCGACGAGGTGATGGTGATCCCGATGAAGGGCTTCGGCTGCGAGAAGCCGATCCCCAAGCCCAAGTGCTCGGCCAAGCAGATCTGGGCCAAGGCCATCGCCAAGGGCGCGCCCGACTCCAACGCCTACGCGTCGTTGTGGTTCGGCTACGCCGGCGGCAAGTGGAGCTTCGACATCAAGGACGACTTCTCCGACTCGTTCATCGACGGCTGCTGATCGTCGCGGTCCCTCGTCGGTGAGCGGTCGCCGCGCACGGTCGCCGCGCTGAGAATCACGCACGGTCGTGACGCTGGCCGCGCACGGTCGCCACGCTGGCCGCGCACGGTCGCCACGCTGGCCGCGCACGGTCGCCGCGCTGGCCGCGCACGGTCGCCGCGCTGAGAATCACGCACGGTCGCCGCGCTGAGAATCACGCACGGTCGCCGCGCTGAGAATCACGCACGGTCGCCGCGCTGGCCGCGCTGGCCGCGCTCAGTCGCCGCGCTGGCGCACGGTCGTCGCGCACGGTCGCCCCGCTCGGGCGTCGGTGAAGGTGATCGCGGTCGGACGTCGCGATCCGCGCGCGATCAGGGCGTCGCGGCTCGGGCGAGGCGGGCGGCCAGGTCGTCGGCGAGCGTGGCCGCGCGCTCGGGCAGCACCTCGGCGACGGCGGCGAGGTAGACCCGCCAGTAGGCCTCGGCGGCGGTGCGATCGGCGTCGCCGGCCAGGCGCGCGGCCAGCATGGCGGGCTCGAGCTCGAGCGCGCGCTCGCGGGCGATGTAGTCGGCGGCGGCCTCGAGCTGGTACTCGTAGGTGCTCGGCTGGAAGGTCGCGGTGGCGCGGCACGCGGCGCAGGTCCACTCGTGGGTGCGACGGATCGCGACGGCCGAGATCGCGTGTCCGCAGTGCCCGCACGCCGCCTCGGCGACGCGCATCGCGGCGGCGCGCGCGACGATGCGCCGGCCGACCTCCGCCCACACGTGCACCTCGCCGCGGTCGAAGTCGCGCTCGAGCGTCGCGGCGCACGCGGCGCCCCGGGCGTGGGCGCGGTCGCTGGCCGCGGGATCCGGAAACAGGTCGCCGACCTGATCGCTCCAGGTGTCGGAGATCATCGCGCGCAGCGCCAGCATCCGGCTGCGGATGCCGGTCCAGGCCTGGCCGAGCGCGAGGACGTCGTCGTCGGTCTGATCGAGCAGCTCGATCGACCCTGCGTGGGCCTCGGCCAGGAGCTCGTCGGAGCGGGCCTGGATCCTGGCCAGGAACGTGTCCCAGCGCGCGTCGGGGCTCACGGCGTCGCCTCGCAGTGCGCGCACCGCGCGGCGGGCTCGAGCGCGCGCCCGCACCCGCGGCACGCCGGGCGCGACACCATGTTGCCGCCGCAGAAGCCACAGGCCTGCGCGTCGGAGCCGTCCTTGCGCGGCGCGCCGCAGGCCACGCACGTCAGCACGAACGCGCGGGCCGCGACCGGGGCGTCGACCGGCGGGCGCTGCCGGGCGGTCGCGAACAGCCCGCCGAGCCTGGATCTGGGCTTGTCCGGCACGATCCCGATCGTACACGCTGGTGGCGGTCGCGCGCCGCCGTCGTCGCGTTACTTGCGGAGATCCTCGACGTGGTCGAGATCGTGGTCGAGCGGCACCTCGATCGTGACCTCGCGCTCGACGCCGAGCTGCGGGTTGACGAAGCGCAGGCGATGGCGGCCGGGCGTGAGCCGCAGGGTCGCGATGGTCTCGTGGGCGACGCTGCCGCCGTCGACGTAGACCAGCGCCCACGGCCGGGCGTTGACGCGGACGGTGCGCGGCGGGGGCGGCGGCGGCGCGGCGTCGGTGATCGCGCCGGCGTCGACCCGCGGGGCCCGGACGACCGCCGCGTGCCCGGCGTCGAGGACGGCCGCGGCGTCGGGGCCGACGGCGTCGGGGACGGCGCGCGCGTCGACCGGCGCGGGCGCGGCGTCGGGCGGGCCGGCGTCGCGTACGGCGGCGTCGAGCGCGCTGGCCGGCGCGCGGGCGGCGCCGCGCCCACCGACGACCGCGATGGCGATGGCGGCGATGGCGGCGATCACCGCCGCGGCGGCGAGCCCGACCCAGGCGGCGCGGCGCGGCCGGGCGACGGGCGCGACGGGCGCGGTGGGTGCGGGCGCCGGCGGCGGCGGCGCGGCGAGGTCCTCGGCCGCGGTCGCGGCCAGCGAGCGCTCGGTGTTCGATCCGCCGGCGGCGTCGTCGAGGAAGCTGCGCAGGTCGCTGCCGTCGTCGTCGCCGAGCGCGGGGGCGGCGTCGTCGGTCGCGCCGTCCCAGCGCGCCGCCATCCACCGGGCCAGCTGCGCCGCCGGCGCGTCGTCCTTGACCGCGGCGCGGCAGCCGACGATGAACTCGTCGAGCGCGGCCAGCATCGCGCGCGCGTCGTCGAAGCGGTCGGCGCGATCGGCCGCCGTCGCGCGATCGACGATCGCAACCAGCGCCGGATCGATCCCCGGCGGCCACGGCGTCAGCTCGCCCGCCCGCGCGGCCGTGAGCAGCGCCTCGCGCTCGTCGCCGGGCCGGGCCCGGGCGCCGGTGACCAGCTCGCGCAGGAGCAGCCCGACCGCGTAGAGGTCGGCGCGCGCGTCGACGGGCTCGCCGCGGGCCTGCTCGGGCGCCAGGTACGCGGGGGTGCCGACGAGCCCCTTCGGGTCGTCGCCGGCGAGCGCGGCGATGCCGAAATCCGTCAGCTTGACCTCGCCCGACCACGACACCAGCACGTTGCGGGGCGTGACGTCGCGGTGGACGATGCCCAGGGGCTCGCCGTCGGGACCCTTGCGCTCGTGGGCGTACGCCAGCGCACCGCAGCACTCGCCGGCGACGAACGCCGCCACCATCGGTGACAGCTGGTCGCCGGCCCGCGCCAGCGTCGAGCCGAGGTCCTTGCCCTCGACCCGCTCCATCGCCAGGAACACCTGCTCGCCGCTGCGGCCGAAGTCGAAGACCGGGACGATGTTGGCGTGGGTCAGGCTCATCGACAGCCGGGCCTCGCGCATGAACAGGTCGAGGAACCGTACGTCGCCGGCGCGCTCGGGCCGGATCCGCTTCACGACCAAGAGCTTCTCGAGGCCGCCGGCCCGGCGCCGGGCCAGGAACACCTCGGCCATGCCGCCGCGCGCGAGGGGGCGCACCAGCTGGTAGCGACCCATCGCACGCGCCATCGCGGCCAGTATACCCCCGCGGTTGACCGTCGGTCGGCGCGGTCCCAGAATCGGCGGCGTGCGCATCGTGCCCGTGCTCGTGGCCGTCGTCATCGCGACGGCGGCCGACCCGGCGCGGGCGGCGCCGACGGTCGACGCGGTCGTGGTCTGGGCGCCCGGGATCGATCGCGCGCCGATCGCCCGGGCGGCGCAGGTCGCGGGCGTCGCGCTGATCGATCGGACGCCGGCGCCGGCGCCGGCGCCGGCGATCGCCGCCACGGTGACCCGCGCCATCGAGGCGTTCGACGGGCTGCGCCTCGACGACGCCTGGGCCGCGCTCGAGCAGGCCCGGGCCGAGGTCGACGCCACCGGCGGCGGCGACCTGGGGCCGTCGGCGCTGAGCGACGTGTTCGTGTACCGAGCGCTGGTGCGCACCGAGCGCGCCGACCTGACCGGGGCCTGGGACGAGTGGATCACGGCCGCGGCGATCGCGCCCGAGCGCACGCTCGATCCGGCCCGGTTCGCGCCGCGGGTCGTGGCCGATCACGAGCGGGCCCGGGCCGCGGTGCGCGCGCGCGGGCGCGTGCCGCTGACCTTGACCGAGGCCGACGGCTGCACGGCGCGCCTCGACGGTGCGCCGACGCCGACCCCGGTCGAGGCGATCGTCGGCAGCCACTGGCTGCGCGTCACCTGCGCCGGCGCCGAGCCGTGGGGGCGGCGGGTCACGATCACCGAGGCCACGACCACGATCGCGATCGCGGCCCGGCCGGTGCGCGCGCCCAGCGACGACGAGCTCCTGGTCACGGCCCGCTCGGTCGGCGCGGCCGGGTTCGTCGCGGTCGAGCTGCGCGGGTCGGTGGCGTGGGTGCGCCGGTTCGGCGCCGACGGGCGCGAGCGCGACCACCGCACGGTCGCGGTCGCCGACGGCGGCCCGGCGATCGCCGCGGCGGTCGCGGCGCTGGTGCGGCCGCCGGCGCCGGCGCGGCGCTGGTACCAGACGCGCTGGGCCTGGGCCGCCGGCGCGGCCGGCGTGACCGCGGCGATCGTGGTGCCGCTGGCGCTGCTCCTGGCCGGCGGTGACGCGCCGTCGACGGCGACGGTCGCCGGCCCTGGGGCTGACCTGTGACGCGCGCGCGGCGGATCGCGCTCGCGCTGGTGGTCGCGAGCGGGTGCGGCGACGCCGGCGTGCTGGTGCGGCCGGTCTACGAGACCCCGGTCGACGATCCCGACGCCGTCGCCACGGGCCTCGACGCGCTCGAGCTCGCGGTCGCCCGGGCCGGCAGCGCCCAGGATCTGGTGTCGATCAGCTTCGCGCCTGGCGCGGCGGTCGAGCTGGGCGGGGTGCCGTTCGCCGAGGACCTGGTGATCCACCTGGCCGGGCGCCGCGGCGGCAGCGACGTCGGCTACGGGCGCACGTGCAGCTTCGCGCTGGCGGCCGACGCCGAGCCCCCGACGCCGCACCTGTGGTTCGCGCGCAACGTCAAGTTCGCGACGGTCGGCGTCAGCCCGCGGCGCCGGCGCGCGGGCCTGGCGATCACCGCCGTCGACGGTAGCGCGTACCTGATCGGCGGCGACGACGCCGGGGCGGCGACCGTCGCCGAGCGGTTCGATCCGCGCACCGGCGCGCTCACCGACGCCACGCCGCTGGCCGAGCGCACCGGCGCCACCGCGGCCACGTTCGGGATCGGGGCCGCGACCCGGGTCACGGTGCTCGGCGGCGACGGCCCCGGCGCGGGCCTGATCGAGCACCTCCGCCTCGACGGCGGCGCCACCACGGTCGAGTCGGTCGACGTCGGCGGGCCGGCGCGGATCGAGCTGACCGCCACCGCGCTCACCGACGGCCGCGTCGTCGTGATCGGCGGCCGCGCCCCCGCCGGCGCGCCGGTCGGCGCGATCGACGTGATCGCCGACGTCGGCGGCGCGACCGAGGTCCGGCCGGCCCGCGCGATCCTGGCCCACGCCCGCGCTGGCCACACCGCCACGCGGCTCGGCGACGACGTCGGCGCCCCGGTGCTGATCGTCGGCGGCGTCGACGCGGCCGGCGTGCCGGTCGCCGAGGCCGAGCTGTGGAAGCCGCTGTCGGGCGACCTGGCCGACCCGACGACGTTCGTGCGGCCGATGGTCGTGCCCCGGGTCGGCCACGTGGCGCGGCTGATGCCCGACGGCAGCGTGCTGATCATCGGCGGGGTCGACGGCGCGGGCGCGCCGGTGCGCACGCTCGAGCGCTACACCATCGACGCCGGCTTCGTCGCGGTGGGCGATCTGCTCGCGACCGCGGGCGTCGTCGACCTGACCGCGACCCGGCTGCCCGACGGGCGCATCCTGCTGGTCGGCGGTCGGTCGGCGCCGGGCGCGCCGCCGGTCGACGTCGCCTCGATCGCCCGGCTCGACGTGATCGACGGCTCGGTCGACGTGGTCGCGACCGACCGGCTCGCGGTGGCGCGGGCGGGGCACCAGGCCGCGCTCCTGTGCGACGGCACCGTGCTGATCACCGGCGGCACCGACGCCGCGGTCCGGGCCGAGCGCTACAACCCGCCGCCGACCGACCGGCGCTGAGCTCCAGCGGGTTGGTCGCCGGACCCAGGCAGGTGCAGGGGGGACTCCGAGATCCGAAGTCGCATCCAGACCAAGTCGGCATCCCGGGATGCCAAGGCACGGCAGGACCCCCCAGGACCACCCAGGATGCGAGCGCCCCCGACGCGGAGGCCTGCGCTCGAACGAACCGTCACCAGCGCGGAGCTGCTGATCGCGCGCTCACGGCTCGTCCGAGCGCGGCGGCGCCTTGAGGCCGTACTTCTCCATCTTGTAGATCAGCGCGCGGCGCGATAGTCCCAGCCGCCGCGCCGCCCGGGTCTGGTTGTCGCCCTCGGCCGCGAGCGCCGCCACGATCGCGGCGCGCTCGACGTCGGCGATCTGGCCGCGCACGTCGCCGGCGGCCGAGGTCGGGTTGGCCGGGGTGGCGTCGCGGACGTGGTCGGGCAGGTCGGTCTCGCGCACCTGATCGTCGCACAGCACCAGCGCCCGCTCGATCGCGTTCTCGAGCTCGCGGACGTTGCCGGGCCAGGCGTAGGTGGTCAGCGCCGCGCGGGCCTCGTCGGTGATCACCGGCGCCGCCCGGCCGAGCCGCTCGGCGGCGTGGCGCGCGAAGTGCTCGGCCAGCGGCATGATCTCGATCGTGCGGTCGCGCAGCGGCGGCACCATCAACGTGAACCCGGCCACGCGGTACAGCAGGTCCTGGCGGAACCGCCCGACCCGGACCTCGCCGTCGAGGTCGCGGTGGGTCGCGCACACGACCCGGACGTCGACCGGGATCTCGGCGGTGCCGCCGACCCGGGTCACGACCCGCCGCTCGAGCACGCGCAGGAGCTTGGCCTGCAGCGACGGTGGCATCTCGCCGATCTCGTCGAGGAACAGCGTGCCGCCGTCGGCGGCCTCGAAGAAGCCGATCTTCTTGCGGTCGGCGCCGGTGAACGCGCCGCGCTCGTGACCGAACAGCTCGCTCTCGAGCAGGGTCTCGGTCAGCGCCGCGCAGTTGAGCTTGATGAGCGGGCTGGTGCGACGCCGCGAGTGGCGGTGGATCGCCTCGGTCACCAGCTCCTTGCCGACGCCGGTCTCGCCCAGGATCAGCACCGTCATCGACGCGTCGGCGATGCGCTCGATCATCGCGTAGAGCTTGCGCATCGAGGAGTCGATGATGATCGGCCCGGTCACCTCGGTCGGCGCGGTCGTGGCCCGGCGGCTGGTGCCGGTGCGCATCGCGGTCCGCAGCGTCGAGATCACGCCGTGGGGCGAGGTCCCGTCCTCGGGCGCCACCAGCGACACCGCCTTGGCCTCGGCGCCGAGGCCGCGGGCGCCGTCGAGCAGGCGCGCCAGGGCCGCCTTGCCGGACGTGCGGTCGAGCTCGGGCAGGATCAGCAGGTACTCGTCGCCGGCCTGCTCGGCCAGCAGGTCCATCGGCCGCAGCGACCGCGCGATCAGGTCGAGCCCGTCGTCGTGGGCGATCCGGATCATCGCGACCATCACCGGCCGCCGGTAGCGCACCGCCCGGTCGATCTCGGCCACCAGCCGGGCCTCGCCGGCCGAGGCCTCGGCGATCATCGGCCCGGTGTTCAGCCCGCTGGTGACGCTGACCACCGCGGTGATCGGACCCAGCACGAGCTCGTCGCCGCGCACGAGCCGGCGCACGCCCTCGAGCTTGTCGCCGTTGACCCGGGTCCCGTTGCGGCTGCCGAGGTCCTCGACCTCGATCACGTCGCCCGTGCGCCGGACCCGCGCGTGCAGCCGCGACACGCTCGGGTGGTCGACGGTCACCACCGCGCCACGGGAGCGGCCGAAGGTCACGTCGATGCCGTCGTGTAGGTCCACCACCGACGAGCCGCGGTCGGGTAGGTCGACGTGCACGACCAGGAACGCCCGCGGGGCGCCGGGCGGCGCCAGCGACGTGCCAGCGAGGTCGGTGAGGTGTTCAGTCGCCATGCTGTACGACCCGTGCACAGTGGCCGGGAGAACGACGAATCGGCGATGCAGTTCCGGCGGGTTGGGCTACGATGATCACTGGTACCTCCGTTGCAAACAAGGTCTGTGCCATGCGTCGTCTGCTCGGATTCGCGCTGCTGATCGCGCTCGCCGGTTGTCCGGCGGACGACCAGGGCGGCCCCGACGCGACGACGTCCGCCGGCCTGGCGGTCGGATGGAAGTCCGATCCGGCGCAGATCCCGGGCCCGGTCGAGGACAACCTCGAGCTGGACAGCGCGGTCTTTCACCTCCGCAACCTGCGGGTCATCGGCGACGCTGGGGCCGGCGACCCGCGCACCACCGCGCCGGTGGTCGAGCTGGGCTGGGGCTCCGAGACCAGCCCGAAGACCGTGGGCTTCCCCGACGCCCCGCCCGGCCTGTACGGCCGCATGCTGTGGACGATCGACCGCGGCGCCGACCCCAGCGCCTGGGAGCTGCGCGGCACGGTCCAGATCGGCGCCACCACCGAGCCCTACGTCATCCGCGACACCGAGCCGCTGGCGATCGACCTCGACTTCGAGATCATGGCCGAGGCCGGCGTCCAGACCACGATCGTCGTGCGGGCCGAGCTCGACCACGCGCTCGATGAGGCCGACTTCGCGGCCGCGCCGGTGATCGCCGGGGTCCGCACGATCGAGCCGGGCGACGCCCAGCTGCCGGGCATCCGCGCCAAGATCGTCGACGCCTTCGGCGTCCACCAGGGCGATCAGTAGTCGCTCAGCGCGGGCGACGCCCAGCTGTCCGCGCCAAGATCGTCGACGCTTTCGGCGTCCACCCGCCCGATCCGTCGTCGCTCAGCGCGGGCGCCGTCGCCGCGCGCGCGCCGTCGCCGCGACCAGGGCCAGCGCGCACGCCCACGGGAACGCTGGCACCGACCACGGCCCCAGCGCGAAGCCGTCGACGAGGCGGACGTCGTCGATCAGCACGTCGACGCCCGGCGGGCGCGCGGGATCGACGTCGACCAGGCGGCCGCGGCGGTGGACCCGGCCGAGCGCGTCGCCGATCGAGCTGACGCCGGTGTTGCTGGCGCGCACCAGATCGCGGCGGAGCTCGACCGCGCGCAAGGTCGCCAGCGCCAGGGCCTGGTGGGGCGCGGCGCTGGCGCCGAACCAGGCGTGGTTGGCGACGGTGACCAGCAGGTTGGGATCGCCGGCGCGGCCCATCGCGGCGACGTGATCGGGCAGGATGTCCTCGTAGCAGATCAGCGGGCCGATCCGCAGGTCGCCGTCGGTGAGCACCCGGGGCCCGAGGCCGGGCTGGATGTCGGGCCAGTCGGGGGTGCGGGCGCGCAGCCGCGCCGCCCACGCCGGGAACCGATCGCGCATCGGGATGTACTCACCGAACACGACCAGCCGGACCTTGTCGTAGGTGCCGCGGATGGCGCCGTCGCCGGCGACCAGCACGGCGCTGTTGAACACGTGGGCCTCGCCGAACGGGTGCGACAGCGCGCCGAACAGCAGCCGGCCGCGGTAGCGGCCGCGCAGGTCCCAGGGGTGGCCGCTGGGGTAGATCTGGGTCTGGGCGCGATCGAACAGGAACGGGAACGCGCTCTCGGGCCACACCACCAGCTCGGCGCCCTGATCGCCCGCGCGCTCGGTGGCCTCGCGCAGGGTCTCGAGCAGGTTCGCGCCCTCGACCTCGCGGCGCTTGATCGGCACCAGCCCGAAGTTCGGCTGGATCACCGCGACCCGCAGCGTCGGCGCCGCCGTCCGCGTCCGCGCGACGTGCCACGCGCGCAGCCCGCCGAGCGCGATCACGCCGACCGCGATCGCCGCCGCGAGCTGCACCGCCCGGGCGGGGCGCTGGCGCGTCGCCAGGGCGCGGGCGCCCTCGACCAGGACGCCGCCGATGAGGACGATCAGCGCCGTCACCGCGGGTGGGCCGCCGAGCTCGGCCACCTGGATCAGCGGCCACGCCGGCACCACCGCCATGCCGAGGTACCAGGGGAACACGAACGGGATGACCGCCTCGGCCAGCGCGAACGTCAGCGGCGCCGCGAGCAGCGGTGACACGCGCGCGCGCTGCAGCCACGAGGTGGCGAGGCCGGCGAGCGCGAACACCGACGCCTGGTACGCCGCGGTGATGACCAGCACCAGCCAGCTCGAGCCGGGGCCCGCGCCGGCGAAGCGGCCCATCACGTCGAGCGCCCAGCCATTGCCGACCAGGTTGATCGCGAACCCGGCCAGCCACGCGGTCGCCATCGCCGTGCGGCGGCGGGCGGCCGTCACCGCCAGGTACAGCGCCGCGGTGCCGAGCAGCGCCAGCGGCCAGAGGTCGTGCGGCGGCGTGGCCAGGATGATCGAGGTCGCCGCGATGCCCGCGAGCGCCACGTGTTCGAGCCCTGCCCGCCATCGCGCCGGCGGCGCGCTACTCGTTTCGGCCACCGCGATTGGGGTCCTGGGCGATGGCGGGTTCGATCATCGGATCCGGCGGCGTCGGCGGCCCCGGCATCGCCAGCGGCGTGGTCCCCTGCGGCGGGTGCGCGGGGTCGGGCATCAGGGACGGCGGCACCGCCGCCGCCTCGGGCGTGGCGCCGGGATCGGCCGCCGTCGGCGCGGTCGACGGCGGCGGCGGCTGCCAGGTCCGACGCGCCGGCCCGGCCACGTCGGTCAGCGGCGCCGCCTCGGCCTTGCCGCTGGGGGCGTCCGGCAGCCGCGGCACCCGGCGCAGCTCGAGCAGCATCATCACGGCCAGGCCCAGCACCAGCGCGGCGAGGGCGCCGAGCGCGATCGTCAAGCCCTTCATGACGGCGCGCTCATCGCAAGGCGATCATACCATCAACCGATCACGGACGACCTGATCCAGCGGATCGACGGACGCGCGGCGGTCACAGCAAGAGCGCGTCCTCGATGTCGTCGAACGCGCCGGCGCGCCAGCGGGCCAGCGGGCTGCGGCCGCGCAGCAGGTTGTCGGTCTCGGCCAGGACCGCGCCCAGGTCGACCAGCCAGCAGTAGGGATCGGCCGGCGAGCGCGTGCCGATCTCCTCGGGTAGATCGATCGGTGGCATCCACGCGGCCATCTTCTGGGTGGCGCCGGCCAGCAGCCCGCGGACCGCGACGTTGGCCAGGCGGCTGCCGAGCAGGCGATCGAACGCCGACGGGCGGCCGCCGCGGACCACGTGGCCCAGCACGGTGACCCGGGTCTCGATCGACGACGGGTCGGTGCCGGGCACCCGCTCGCACAGCCGGGCGTCGACCAGCGACTTCAGGCGATCGATCGCGATGGCCACGCCCTCGGCCTTGATGATGATGACCCGGCGCGACCGGCGCGCGCGCTGCCGCACCGCCAGGACCGTGTCGACGATCGAGTCGACGATCGCCGCCTCGGAGCGGCCGGCCTCGGGGAACAGCGCCAGGTCGGCGCCGGCGGCGATGGCCGAGGTCATCGCCAGGTAGCCGCAGTCGCGGCCCATGACCTCGATGATGAACGTGCGATCGTGGGCGGTCGCGGTGTCGGCGATCTTGTCGCAGGCCTCGACGATCGTGTTCATCGCGGTGTCGACGCCGATCGACAGGCCGGTCAGGCCGAGGTCGTTGTCGATCGACGCCGGGATGCCGACCACGCGCGGCGCGTCGGGGCCGGCCTCGTCGGGGTCGGCCAGCGCCTGGGCGCCGGTCAGCGAGCCGTTGCCGCCGATCACGACCAGGCCGTCGATGCCGCGTGCGCGCAGGATCGCGCGGGCTCGATCGCGCACCGGCCGCTCGTGGAACTCCTTGCACCGCGCCGAGCCCAGCATCGTGCCGCCCTCGCGCAGGATGCTGCCGACCTCGGTCGCGGTCAGCGGCACGACCGCGTCCTCGAGCAGGCCGCGGTAGCCGCGCTCGATGCCGACGACGTCGACCCCGGCGGCCCGGGCCACGAGCGTGGCGGCGCGGACCGCCGCGTTCATCCCGGGGGCGTCGCCGCCGCTGGTGAGGATGCCGATGCGCTGCAGCGTGGTCATGGCGCGCACTGTAGCCGTGCGCCGGGGCTGTGGCACAGTCGAGGGGTGCCCATCCACGTCGAGTCCAGCGGTCCCGTCGCCACCGTCGTGATCGATCGCCCCGACGTCAAGAACGCGGTCGATCGCCCCACCGCCGACGCGCTGGCCGAGGCGTTCCGCGCGTTCGACGCCGATCCCGACGCGCGCGTCGCCGTGCTCTTCGGCGATCACGGCACGTTCTGCGCCGGCGCCGACCTCAAGGCGATCAGCGCCGGGCGCGGCAACCGGGTCGCGGTCGACGGCGACGGGCCGATGGGGCCGACCCGGATGGTCCTGACCAAGCCGGTGATCGCCGCGATCGCCGGCCACGCCGTCGCGGGCGGGCTCGAGCTGGCGCTCTGGTGCGATCTGCGGGTGGCCGAGGACGACGCGATCCTGGGTGTGTTCTGCCGCCGCTGGGGCGTGCCGTTGATCGACGGCGGCACGATCCGCCTGCCGCGGGTGATCGGCATGGGCCGGGCGCTCGATCTGATCCTGACCGGGCGCGCGGTGACCGCGGCCGAGGCCCTGGCGATGGGCCTGGTCAACCGGGTCGTGCCCAAGGGCACCGCGCGGGCTGCGGCCGAGGCCCTGGCCCACGAGCTGGCGGCGCTGCCGCAGGGCGCGCTGCGCGGCGATCGCCTGAGCGCGTACGAGCAGTGGGATCTCGACGTGCCCGCGGCGCTGACCAACGAGCTCGATCACGGCGGTCGGGCGCTGATGGAGGGCGTGGCCGGCGCGGCGCGCTTCGCCGGCGGCGCCGGGCGCCACGGCGGCGAGGCGTGAGGATCGTCGTGGCGCTGCTGGTCGCGGCGGTCGCCACCGGCTGCGTCGTCCGGTACCTGAAGGGCCCGCAGCTCACCGGCACGTGCGGTGGCGCCTGCGATCACTACGTCACGTGCCGGGGCAGCGAGGACGGCGGCGTGCGGGCGGCGTGCCAGGCCGAGTGCCCCGAGGTGTTCAGCGATCGCGACAGCCTGATGTCGTTCGAGAGCCTGTCGTGCGAGGCGACGCTCGAGTTCGTCGAGGGGCCGGCCCGGCGCCCGCTCGGCAGCCCGGCGTCGACGGTGACCGGCGCGCGCTGAGCCGGTTCACCGCGCCGCGTCGGCGGCGGCGGCGCGGGCCTCGCGGCGCCACGCCGCGATCAGCACCAGCCCGCACACGAACACCGACAGGTTGAACGCCAGGCGCGTGGTCACCGGCCAGATCGCGGCCGCGGCCGCGGCCAGCGCCAGCGGCGCGGCGGCGAGCAGGCGGCCGTAGGTCACCATCACCGCGGTCGCCATGATCAGATCGAGCGTCATCATCGTCGCCGCGGGCAGGCCGACGTGGAGCCCGAAAGTGCGGCTGGCGACCAGCGCGGCGATCACCGTGATGATCATGCGCCCGGCCGCGGCCGACACCGCGTTGCCGAAAATGCCGCGCCGCCCCAGCGCCGACGCGATCACGACGACGGCCAGCGCCACCGCGGCGTTGCGGCGGAGCGTCACGGGATCGGGCTGGTGCCCCAGGTCGGCGCCCGCCACCAGCGTCTGGATGAACATGCCGACCATCAGGACGAGCAGGCTGACGTAGACGACCGTGCGCTCGCGCAGGCCGACCCGCTGATCGCGCGCGTGCACCGACGCGGCGGTCGCCGCCTGCTGCGCGCCCATCACCTCGCGCCGCCGCGCCAGCGCGGCCTGGCGAGCGCGGTCACCCGGCAGCTCGGTCGCCAGCGCCGTCGCCGCGGGGAGGTTGTCGCGCTCGAGCTCGAAGTCGAACAGCGCGGCGCGCAGCCGGCCCAGGCCGTGCTGGGCCGCGGGGTTGGTGGGCCACGTCGCCAGGGCCTCGTCGAGGCCGAACCGCGCCACGTCGGCCAGCCGGTAGATCTCGGCGACCGCGGGCGCCGAGGTCCCGTCGAGCCGCGCCAGGGTCGCGCCCAGCTCGTCGACGCGGTCGCACGCCGCGACCGCCAGCCGGCGCGAGGTCTGGTGGGTGAGGAAGCTGGTGAGCTCGGTGGCGAGCGCTGACGCCGACGGGTACCGATCGGCCGGCGCCCGCGCCATCGCGCGGTCGATGATCGTCGCCAGCTCCGCCGGCACCGCCGGCTCGACCACGGCGATCGGTCGCGGCGGTCCGGCGATGACCTGCTTCCAGACCGGATCGTCGGTGTGGGCCGAGTGGGCGCCGCTCTGGTCGTAGGGCGCGGTCATGGCCACGAGCTGGTACAGGAGCGCGCCCAGCGCGTAGATGTCGGCGCGTAGATCGACCCGATCGCCGCGGGCCTGCTCGGGCGGCATGTAGCAGGGCGTGCCCAGCACGCTGCCGAGCGAGGTCAGGCGCGGATCCGCCGGGGTCGCGCGCGGCGCCATCGGCGCCTCGGCCTGATCGAACGGGAGCGCCAGGCCCCAGTCGATCACGACGACCTCGCCGAACGCGCCGATGATCACGTTGGCCGGCTTGAGGTCGCGGTGGATGACCCGCTGGCTGTGGGCGTAGGCGACGGCGTCGGCGATCGCGACCACGGCCGGGATCAACGCCAGGCGTTCGTCGAGCGAGCCGCACGCCGCGATCGCCTTCGACAGCGGCTGGCCCTCGACCCACTTCATCGCGTACGACGGCACGCCGTCGGCGTCGAGGCCGAGGTCGTAGATCGGCACGATGCTGGGGTGGACCAGGCGGCTGGTCAGGCGGGCCTCGCGCAGGAACCGCACCGCCAGGCCGGGGTCGCGGTCGCGCAGCTGCTTGACCGCGACCTGGCGATCGAGCACGACGTCGTGGGCGGCGCGGATGTTCGCGAGGCCGCCGCGGGCCAGCTCGGCCCCGAGCTGGTAGCGCTCGGCGAAGCACGGCGTCGGCAGCTCGACCACCGGCGCCGGCAGCTCGAGCGGACCGAGCGTCAGGGTCTCGTCAGGGTCGGAGTCCGTGGCCACGTCCCGCCATCATACCGCGGCGTCGTGCGGGGCGGCGCCGCGCTCGAGCTCACCCGCGCTCGAAGTGGACGACGTCGATCAGGACCGTCGCCGAGAACAGCAGCGCGCGCAGCCGGGGATCGGCGACGCCGCCGAACTCGACCCAGAAATTGTCGGCCTGGGTGAACATCTCCTTGGCCAGGCCGCTCCACTTCTTCTGGATCAGGCCGACCTCATGCTCCTGCCCCGGCAGCAGGATCTTGAACGTCCACGGCCGCCAGAACGGGCCGAACAGCGTGGCCAGCTCCTCACCGTTGGCGCCCTCGACCGTGTACTTGCGGCGGAACCAGGTCCAGCGCTTCTGCAGCGCGCCGAGCAGCTGGCCGTCGGGCGTCGAGACCTCGAGCCGGTGGAACATGAACCGGAACGGGCGTCGCAGGGCCAGAATCTGGCGACCGGCGGTGACGTCCTCGACGTGCGAGCGGAACGGCCGGAACGAGGTCAGGAACAGGCGCTTGAGCAAGCTGCCGAAGCCCCGGCCTTGCTCCTGCACGTTGAAGACCGGGCTGCCGGCCTCGTCGTACACCGCGTAGGTGTTGCGGGCGTCGAGCGAGGTCAGGATCTCGAGCCAGCGCTTGCGCTGGCGCACCGACAGCCGGTTCGAGCGCACGAATGGGGCGATCGCGGCGTCGGCCGCGGGAACCAAGGAGTTGTCCACGGCCGCACAGTACACGCGCGCCCCGGCGCGTGCGATGGTTCGACGGTGATCGCGATGGAGCGGACCCACACCTGGCGCGACGATCAGGCGTGGATGCCGCGGTCGGTGCGCTGGGCCAGCCGTGGCGCGACCGCGGCGGTCTGGGGCGGCTCGGCCGCGCTCGTCGGCGCGTCGTTGATGGTGGCGCCGGCGCTGGTGCTGGTGTGGAAGGGCCTGGTCCTGGCGGGCGCGGGCGCGGCGGTCGCCGGCCGCCAGATCGGCCAGGCGATGTTCCAGCGCCAGCTCCGCAAGCTGGCCCGCGGCGACCTCAAGCTGGCCGAGGTCGACGCGCAGACCGAGGGCGAGCTGGTGGTGGTGCGCGGGCGGGTCGAGGCGGCCGCGCCGCTGACCGGCCTCCTGGTCGACGCCCCGGGCGTCTACCGGCGCATGGTCTGGGAGCCGAAAGGCCGCTGGGTCAGCGAGGCCGCGGTCGACTTCGCGCTGGTCGACGAGCGCGGCGACCGCGTGCTGGTCCAGGCGGCGGGCGCGCGGTGGCTGGTGGCCCCGCGCGAGCCGTGGACGTATCCACAGGCGCGGTTCGATCGCGACGGCGCGTCGTCGCCGATCCGCCAGCTCGCGCGCGCGTCCGGGGCGCCGACGATCCCGGCCGCCGAGCGGGTGCTGCCGGTCGGCGCCGAGGTCCAGGTGGTCGGCTACAAGACCGCCAGCGCCGACGTCGGCGGCGCGGTGATCGACTACCGCCTGCCGCCCCAGCGCGCGACCCTGCGGTCCGGGCCCGAGCTGCCGGTGGTGATCACGTTGGTCGACGATCTCGAGCGGCGCGACCGCGACGAGTGAATCGATCGGCGTCGCCGCGCGGCTGATCAGCTGCCGTCGGCCTCGAAGCCGGCGCGGGTGTGCGAGCCGTCGCAGTAGGGCTTGTTCTGCGAGTGGCCGCACCGGCACAGCCAGGTCTCGGTGACGCGGCCGCAGGTGCGGCCGGTGCCGGTGACCAGCTCGAGGTTGCCGGTGACCTGCAGCGGCCCGTTCTTGTGCGGCTGGATCTCGACGTCGCCGTCGCGGACCGCCAGCGCCGGCGCGTCGACGCTCGCGGGCTCGCCGGTGGCCTGGAAGCCGGCCGCGGTGTGGCTGCCGTCGCAGTACGGCTTGCGCTTGCTGGCGCCGCACCGGCACAGGGTCGCGCGCAGGCGCGGCGCCTCGTCGGCGATGCGCAGGTCGCCGTGGAACGCCAGCGGCCCGTGCTCGCGGACGCGCACGAGGTTGACGATCGGCGGCCGCTCGTCGGGCTTGCCGTCCTTGCGCCGGTAGGTGATCGCGCCCGACGGGCAGCTCTGCGCCAGCGCGGCGAGCTCGTCGGCCGTGGCGCGCTCGGGGTGCAGCCAGGCGCCGGCCACGTTGGGCACGAACACGTCGGGCCGCCCCAGCACGCACGCGCGCGAGTGGATGCACCGGCGCGCCTCGAAGGACAGCTCGACGTCGTCGCTCTCGACTCGCTCGATCTCGTCTTGGGCCATGGCGCGAGGGTCGCCAATCCCGCGCGTCGGCGCAACTCGTCGCGGGCGTCGCTCAGCCGGCGACGCGCTCGGCGCAGCGGGCCGCGAGCGCCATGATCGCGATCTGCGGGTTCACGCCCAGGTTGGTCGGGAACACGCTCGAGTCGGCGACGTAGAGCCCGGCGGTGGTGTGGTGGCGGAAGTCGGGGCGCACCACGCTGGTCGCGGCGACGCTGCCCATCCGCGCGGTCCCGAACAGGTGGGTCATCGACATCGTGTAGGCGCTCGGCGCGAGCGGGCCCTCGGCCTCGAGCCGCGCCAGCGCCGCCCGATCGCGGACGACCTCGTCGAAGCCGGCCACGCCCGGGTAGACCTCGACCGCGCCGGCGGCCAGGAACTGCTCGCCCAGCACGCGCACCGCGCGCCGGGTCCGGCGGACGTCGTCGTCGGTCAGCGCGTAGGTGACCAGCGGGCGGCGGCGCCCGGGTCGGACCCGACCGCGGCCGCTGGCGCGCACCGCCGCGCCCCAGACCGCGTAGCGATCGAGCTCGGCCAGGCGCCGCGCGAGCTCGGCGCCGACGCCGGGCAGGCGCCCGGCCAGGAGCCCGAGGTCGAAGCCCAGCGCCTCGAGCTTGAGGCCAAGGCCGCGGTAGCCGGTGACCTCGTGGCCCTGGGTCGCGCCCTCCCACGCGCGCACCGGCTGCTCGAAGCGCGCGGTCACCGACACGCCCGGGTGCGCGGTGAGCCCGTCGCCGACCGGGCCGTGGGTGAGCCCGCTCGCGCGCAGCAGGCACGGCGTCTGGATCGCGCTCGCGGCCAGCACGACCGCGTGGCGGGCGCGCACGACCAGCGGCGCGCCGCAGGCGGTGACGCCGCGGATCGCGACCGCGCGGCCGCGGTGGCGCTCGATCCGCTCGACCCGGCAGCCGGCGAAGATCCGCGCGCCGGCGGCGACGGCGTCGGGCAGGAGCGTGCGATCCATCGACAGCTTGGCGCCGTGCGGGCAGCCCTGCAGGCAGCGCCCGGCCCCGACGCAGGCGTGGGTGTTGCGGCGGATCGGGCGGTGGGCGACGCCGGTCGCGTCGGCGCCGCGCGCGAGCAAGAGGTTCTTGGCGCCGGCGATCGCGGCGTCGGTGGGTCGCACGTGCAGGCGGGCCTCGAGCCGGGCCTCGTGGGCGGCGATGACCTCGGGCGGCAGCGCGTCGGCGAGCCCGGGATCGGCGGCGGCCCAGGCCGTCAGGATCTCGGGCGGCAGCCGCCAGCAGATCGCGCCGTTGATCACCGAGGTGCCGCCGACCGCGCAGCCCTGCAGGTACGGCATGGTCGCGCGGCCGAACGCCAGGGACGTGCCCATGTCGCGGTACAGGGCCGCCATCGCCCGCACCGCGCTGGCCTCGACCTGCGCCGGCGCGGTGTGGTGGCCCTCCTCGACGATGATCACCCGCACGCCGCGCGCGGTCAGCTCGGCGGCGACCGTGGCGCCGGCCGGGCCCGAGCCCACGATCACCACGTCGGCCTCGGCCTCGAGCCGCCGCTGCACCGTCCGGCCGTCGACGGCGACGAGCGCGGTCACGGCGCGCCGCCCGGCGCGAACCGCGCCCGCACGGCCGGATCGTCGAAGTACGCCAGGCACGCCAGGGTCTTCATCGTCGTCACCGCCTGGCGCACGAAGTAGCGGCCGTCGCGCGCGACCGCGGCGACGAACCGGGCCTGCTCGTCGGGGCTCAGCTTGAAGAACGGCCTGCGGTAGCCGGCGATGACCGGCAGGAACACCAGCGTGTGCAGCATCGGCCGCAGCCCGGCGCGCACCATCGGCGCGGCCGCGCCGTCGAACGCGCGCCAGAACGTCGCGCGATCGATCGCGGCGAACGCCGGCAGGCCGTCGCCGCCGCCGGTGGCGACGATCGCCGCGAACAGCTGCTCGGCCCACGCGCGCTCGGTCGCGGTCAGGATCAGCGGGCTGGCCGCGGGGCGCTCGTACGGCACCTCGGTGATGCGGTGGTCGCGCTCGAGCGTGAAGTAGCTGGGGAACTCGACGCAGCGGCCGGCGACGACCAGGTAGCTGACGCCGATCAGCTCATCGGCCGAGCCCGGCGTCAGCGCCACCAGCGGATCCTTGATCGCGCGCATGGTCAGGTCCGGCACGCGGCCGCGGCCGTAGTCGATGATCAGGCCGCGATCGAACCCGGGCGGCGTCGGCACCCCCGCGGTCGGGATGACCTCGTAGTGCCACTCGGTGACCGGGCGGCCGCGGCGGGTGCGCGGGCGGCTGGGCGCGTCGACGCCGTCCTGCTCGAGCCGCACGTTCCAGCCCAGCAGGCGCCCGGTGCCGGGCTCGCGCCAGAACGTCTTCTGGAACGTCTTCCAGCTCAGGCGCTCGAGCAGGCGCGGCAACGCCAGGCTGGTGCCGCGGTAGGCCCAGCCGGCCAGCTCGTCGGGATCGACCGGGTGGCCGCGCACGATCTGCTCGCGCAGCTCGCGGGGCGTGGCGGTGCGCAGCGCGCGCGCGGTGGGCATGGTGGCAGCGTACCGCGGGCGCGGTCAGCTCGGCGCGGGCGTGGCCGCCAGCCCGGGGCGATGGCGACGGCGTGGCGCACCCCGAGCGCTCGCCCCCGGCGAGGACCGGCGAGCTCGGCTGCGAGCGCCCGGTCGCGGCGCGCGACGTCACGGTCGGGGCCGACCCAGCGCGTGCCCGCGCGGGCGACGCCACGACCTGCACGCGGCCGCGGGCGACGCCACGACCGGCACGCGGCCGCGGGCCGCCTACGGGCCGCCTACGGGCCGGCGATGACCGCGGCGTACGCGTGGTACGCCGCGCGCGGCACGCCGCGATCCGGCGCGCCGTCGGGACCGACGATCCCGAAGTCGACGCCGTGCGAGTCGTACCAGAAGGTCTTGGCCCACCACGGCCGGGTCGCCATCGCGTCCATCACGCCGGTCAAGAGCGTCGCCTGCTCGGCCTCGGTCACGTCGGTGCGGCTCCAGCCGATCTCGGTGATCCACAGCGGCTTGTGGCCGTGGCCGCGGGCGATCAGGAACTCGTGCAAGGCCTCGATCTCGGCGGCGCGGCCGGCGACCGTGTCGCCGCCGTCGTACTGGTGGTGGGTGATCACGTCGAGCTGGCCGCCGGCCGCGTCGAGGATCGGCCCGAGCCACGCGGTCCGCTCGTCGCCCGCGCTCGACAGGTCGGGCCCGCACGTCACCATCTCCGGCGCCTCCAGGTGGATCGTGAACAACCCCGGGACCAGGATCTCGGACAGGTACTGGGTCCTGGTGCCGTTCCAGAACTGGCGCAGGTTGGGCTCGTTCCACACGCCGAGGCACGCGACGCGGCCGCGGTAGCGCCGGACGACCTCCCGCACGAACGCCACGTAGTCCGCCGGATCGCGCGGCGGCGCGGCGCGATCGGTCACGCCCGAGGCCCAGGCCGGCGTGTACGCGATCGACGCCATGAGCGCCAGGCCCAGGCGATCTGCGTCGGCGACCACGCGGTCGACGTCGGTCCAGTCGTACTGGCCGCGCTGGGCCTCGATCACGTCCCAGTCGACGTCGACGCGGTGCCAGCGGATGCCGATGGCGGCGAAGCGGTCGAACAGATCGTCGCCGGCCAGGTGGCTGTCGAGCCCGTACGGCGACGGATCGAGCGCGAGCACCCGCGGCGGGTTGACGCCGGCGTCGATCGTCGGCGGCGCGGCGTCGGGCGCGCCCGGGTCGGCGCCACCACACGCCGCCAGCCCCAGCAAGATCGTGAGCGCAGGTCGCACCGCGTGACGATACACGCGCCGGGCGGCGCGGAGATCACGGGATCGGGAGGCGCGAGGCGGAGGCGGGAGGCGGGAGGCGCCGAGGCGCCGAGGCGACGGGGCGCCATCGCGCGGGACCTTGAACAGCGTCCCGCGGGCGCGGTCAGCTCGGCGCGGGCGCGTCGGCATCGGGGCCGTCGGCGTCGTCGGCCGCCGCGTCGTCGTCGGCGCCGGCATCGTCGGCATCACCGTGACCGTCGGCGGCGTCGCCGTCGTCGGCGTCGTCGCCCAGGCCGCGGGCGGCGTCGGTGTCGCGCACGGCCCACCAGCGGCTGAGCTGGGGCCACAGGCCGGCGGCGGCCTTCTTCGACACCACCGCGCCGACGTGGCCGCCGCGCAGGTGGAGCTGGGCCTGGTCGGGCGAGCTCACGTGCGCGAGCAGCGCGGTGGCGGCGGCGGTCGGGACGATGTGGTCGTGCTCGAACGTGACCGCGAGCACCGGGCAGTCGATCGCGTCGAGCCGGGCCGGCTTGCCGCCGAGCCGCATCGTGCCGGCGACCAGCGCGTTGTCGCGGTAGAGGTCGCCGATGTAGCGGCGGTAGCACGCGCCCGGGAACGACACGTTGTCGTTGCCCCAGCGCTCGGTGGCCATGAACCCGTCGAGGAACTCGTCGTCCCACGCGCGATCGAGCAGGCCGACCAGCTTGGCCAGGTTGGCGGTGGGCTTGAGCAGCTGGAACGACGCCTGCATCAGCGGCCACGGCACGTTGCCGAAGCCGTCGACCAGCGCGTCGACGTCGAAGCCGGGGCTGCGGGTCCACGTGGCCAGCAGGCCGCCGTGGGCGAAGTCGATCGGCGCCGCCAGCGCCACCAGCGACGCGACCCGCGCGGGCTCGGCGGCGGTGTAGATCGTCGCCAGCGTGCCGCCCAGGCAGTAGCCGAGCACGTGGCACACGCCGTCGGGGGAGTAGGCGGCGGTCTTGCGGACCGCGCGCCCGAGGTAGCGGTGGCACACGTCGTCGAACGTGACGAAGCGGTCCTCGGCCGTCGGCGTGCCCCAGTCGATGATGAAGACGTCGTGGCCAGCCGCGACCAGGTACTCGACGAAGCTGCGCCCGGGCGCGAGGTCGAGCACGTAGTAGCGGTTGATCAGCGACGGCACCAGCAGGATCGGCGTGCGCCAGCGCTCGGCCGGCGGGCGGGTCGCGCGGTAGCGCAGGAGCCGCCACTTGTTCTCGCGCCAGACCTCGTCGCACGGCGTCAGCCCGACCGCGGGCGGACCGCGCCGGGCCCGCGCGGCCAGGGCCAGCAGGCTCGACAGGATCCCGGGCGGGCGGTGCGTGGTCATCCGTACAGGGCCTCGAAGCGGTCGCGGTAGCGATCGTACACCGCCTTGCGGCGCAGCTTGAGCGACGACGTCAGCAGGCCGCCCTCGACGGTGAGCGGCTCGTCGGCGATCCAGAACTTCTTGATCGACTCGAACCGGGCCAGGTCGCGGTTGACCCGCTCGACCGCGGCGGCGACGGCGGCCTCGCGCTCGGCGGCCGCGACCGCGCCGCTGACCCAGACCGCCGCGACCAGGTAGGGCTTGGCGTCGCCGTAGACCACGACCCGCTCGATCGCCGGCTCGCTGACGAACCGGGCCTCGACGTTGACCGGCGGCACGTTCTTGCCGCCGGCGGTGACCAGGATGTCCTTCTTGCGATCGACGATCTGCAGGAAGCCGTCGTCGGTGAAGCGGCCGACGTCGCCGGTCTGGAACCAGCCGTCGTCGGTGAAGGCCCGGGCGGTGGCGTCGGGGTCCTTGTGGTAGCCGCGGAACACGCTCGGGCCGCGCGCCAGGATCTCGCCGTCGGCGGCGAGCTTGAGCTCGACCGACGGCAACGGCAGGCCGACCGCGTCGAAGCGGTAGCGCTCGGGGCGGTTGAGCGTGAGCGTCGGCGAGGTCTCGGTCAGGCCGTAGCCCTCGATCACGACCAGGCCGAGGTCGCGCAGCTGCTCCTTGATCTCGCGCTTGAGGCCGGCGCCGCCCGACAGCGCGAACCGCACCTGCCCGCCGGTGATGCGCGCGAACGCGGCGCGGCGGGCCGCGGCGTCACCGTCGGCGGCGGGGCCGGCGGCGGCGTCGACCGCGCGCGCCAGCTTCTCCCAGTAGGCCGGCACGCTCAGGAACACGTGCGGCGCGACCTCGGGGAAGACCGTCATGACGTCGGCGGGCGCGCACATCCAGCTCTCCCAGCCGAGCACGTTGCCGTTGCACAGCTCGCCCCAGCCGAAGATGTGCGAGAACGGCAGCCACAGGAGGTCGCGGTCGTCGGGCGCGAGCAGCGCCGCGTTGGAGCGCAGCCAGTCGGCGCCGTTGACGCCGACGTTGGCGTGCGACAGCGGCACGCCCTTGGGCGGCCCCGAGGTGCCGCTGGTGTAGAGCATCAGGCCGACGTCGTCGAGCGCGATCGCCGCGACCCGCGCGTCGACGACCGCCGGCTCGAGGCGGTCGGCGTGCTCGCCGCCGGCGACGAAGTCGGCCCAGGTGCCGTCGTCGAGCCCGATCGCGCGGACGTCGGTGTCGGCCGCGGCCAGCGCCGGGCGCTGGGCGGTCGAGACGAACACCGCCCGACAGCCGGCGTGATCGAGCACGTAGCGGGCGGCGGCGCCGGTCGAGGCCGGATAGATCGGCACCATCGTCGCGCCCGCGGCCTGGATGCCGAGGGCGGCGGCGGCCCACGCCACCGAGTTGCCGCCGAACATCGCGACGCAGTCGCCGGGACCGATGCCGCGACCGATCAGCCCGGCCGCGACCGCGCGGATCTGGCGCGCGAACTCGCGCCAGGTCACCGGCGCCCAGGTGCCGTCGGGCTGGTGCACGCGGAAGCGGACGCGGTCGCCGCGCGCGGCGACGTGATCGAGCACGGCGCACGGCGCCGGCCGGGGCGTGACCAGGGGTTCGACGTCCACGGCGACCTCCTACTTGCTGGCGGGCGCGTCGGCGCGGGCGTCGGCGAGCTGCTCTTCGAGATCGGCGATGCGGCTCTCGAGCTGGTTCAACTTGTGGAGCGAGCGCTCCTGATCGCGCCGGGTCGGCAGGCCGACCGCGGCCCACCAGGCGGCGGTGGCCTTGTCGGTGGCCGACTTGGTCTTCATCGCCACGGTCAGCATGTTGCCGGCGGGGCCGAGCACGGCCGGGTTGGCCAGCACCTGCTCGAGGTACGAGGCGGTGGCCGACTCCCAGGCCGCGAAGCCCTTCTTCCAGGTGTCCCAGAGGTTCATGTGCGGTCTCCGTCGCAGGTTGGCGTTGCTAGAGCGCGAGCCGGCGCAGGCTCGCGGCGGTGGTGAAGTCGTCGGCGGGCTCGTCGACGCGGCTGGTGGCGCGGCCGATCTCGCCGAAGCACTCGGAGAAGAACGCGGCCTGGCGCACGGTCGTGCTGCCGCCGCCGATCGCCGGCGTGCTGGTCACGGTCGTGCGCACGCGCATCGCCGCGGCGAACCGCACGTACGGCAGGTGCAGCTCGCCGCTGGCGTCGGCGGTGATGGTGTAGGTGTCGGTGCCGTTGTAGGGCAGGCCGCGCACGGTGCCGCCGGTGATCGTGCCGAGCTCGGTCCAGCGATCGCCGCGGGCCAGGGGCAGGCGCAGCACCGCGACCGGCGCGGCGTAGGGCAGGAGGGTCTTGCCGCCAGCTGGCGCCTCGAGCGCAGACGCCAGCCCCAGCAGGTACAGGCCGCGGTCGTCGGCGGCGTAGACGCCGTCGGTCGCGTCGTCGACCGGCAGCACGAACCGGCCGCCGGGGAACGACCCGGCGTACCACTGATCGTCGAGCGCGACCGCGGTCTGGTCGAGCAGCAGATCGCCGGCGCGATCGTCGCTCCAGTCCCACTGGCGATCGGCGCCGACGCCGCGGCCGGCCACGTCGACGGCGACGTCGGTCCCGACCCGGAAGGTCAGCGGTTGATCGAGCACGACCGGGACCTCGGCCGCGGTCAGCGCGCCGTCGAGATCCGGCACGCACGACGCCACCAGCGGCGGCGGGGTGTCGCCGACCGGCGTCAGGTTCTCGCCGCAGGCGGCGAGCGCGAGCGCGGCGAGCGCGGTGGTGATCGCGGTGCGCATCAGAAGTGGAACCCCAGGCGCAGGCGCACCAGCTGGGCGGCGCGGGCCTCGGCGCCGGTGGCGGGGTTGTCGAACGCGGCGCCCGGCGCGAGGACGGCGTAGTCGAGCGCGACCCGGAACGCCTCGCTCTCGTAGGTCACGCTGGGATCGAGCTCGACCCCGAGGGCGCGGGCGCCGCTGGGCGTCGAGGTCGGGGCCATCGCCCACGACGCGATCAGCGCGACGGTCGCGACGAACCGGGCGTGGCCGAGGTCGGCCAGCACCAGCCGCCCGTGCGGGCGCACGTACGCGGCGTCGGTGACGGTGCCGATCAGCTCGCGGAACAGGATGCGGTCGACGTGGTAGTCGGGGTGGAAGCGGAAGTTGTCGACGGTGGTGTCGCCGGGCGGACCGGCCTGGGGCCCGTCGACGTCGCCGGGGCGGGGCGCGGCGGCGCCGGGCGCCGGGAACGCGCCGAAGCCGGGCGCGTCGTCGCCGCTGGCCACGCCGGCGTCGAGGCCGACGCGGTGGACGCCGAACGCCAGCTCGCTCTCGAACGCCAGCCCGTACTGATCGGAGGTCGCGGCCTGATCGAGCAGCACGCCCGGGATCAGCGACGGCTGCTCGACCCGGGCGTGGGCGTAGGTGCCCTCGGCCTCGACCCGCAGCCGCGGCCCCTGGATGCGGGCCCAGGCGCCGGCGCTCGTGGCGCTGAAGCCGCGCACCATCAGCTGATCGGCGTCGATGGTCGGGCGCGGGCCGGCGGTCGGCAGGTAGTCGGCCGGCACGTCGCGATCCTGCCAGCGGTGCGACACGAACACGCCGTACTCGAACGTCGGCAGGCCGGCGGCGGCGCGGCGCAGGCGCACGGCCGGCGACTTCGCGCGCATCCACGCGGCGGTGACGGTGGTGACGTCGTCGGACGGCTCGAGATCGACGACGCGGGTGCCGCTGGCGCGCGGGCGGAACGGCCCCGACGAGCTCAGGTCCCACGCCAGCGCCAGGTAGTGGCCGGCCAGCGGCGTGATCAGCGCCAGGCGATCGGCGGTGTCGCCGCCGTCGCACTCCTCGCAGTCGCCGCCGTGGGCGGTCATGCCCAGGCCCCAGTGCGCGCCCATGCGCCCAGCCGCGACGATGCCGAGCGGGGTCAGCACCTCGCCCCACACCCGCTTGACCGCGATCGCGGTGGACGCGGCCTGGCCGCTCGAGGCCGCCGGCGTCGGCGAGCGGCCGGTGCCGACCTCGGGCGTCGCGCCCCAGCCGAGGTTGTCGAGCAGATCGATCCGGGCCTTGATCGCGACGCCGGAGCCGCGCGGGTAGATCGCCAGGTCGGTGCGCGCGCGCAGGTCGCCGCCATCGAGGACCTGGCCGCCGGCCAGCGGCACCGGGTAGAGCGGCTGGCCCGACGGCGTCAGGCCGCGATCGAGGTCGAGGTTGACGAGGGCCTCCTGTCGGATGCGCAGGTAGCCGTGCAGCTCGACGCGGGTGTGCTCGCTCGGGCTGGGCGAACGCGCGCGGCGTCAGCTCGATGCCGAGCATGGCCAGGTCGGGCACGGCCCCGGGCGCGAGCACCGCGGCGTCGTCGAGGCCGCTGGCGTCGGGCGGCTCGTCGGCGCGGGCGGTGGCGACGAGCGCGAGGACAGCCGACAAGGTCAGCGCGCGGATCACGGGGCCTCCGCGGGCGCCGCGGCGGGCTCGGGCTCGGCGTCGTCGAGGGGCGGCATCGCCGGTGCGGCCGTCGTGCTGGTCGCGCGGTCGGCGTCGAGGAACTCGACCAGATCGCGGGTGGTCGCGGTCGCGGCCTCGACCATCGGGATGTGGCCGCACGCCGGGTAGACGTTGAGGCGCGCGTCGGCGAGCGTGCCGACCAGGCGCTGGCCGTACGTCAGCGGCGTGACGCGATCGTCGTCGCCCCACAGCAGCAGCGTCGGCTGCGTGATCTCGTGGTAGCGCCGGCTCATCGCGGTGAAGCGCTGGTCGCGGGCGGCGGCCAGCGCCGCGGCGGTGGTGCCCGGGCGCGCCAGCTCGGCCAGCACGTGCTCGACCCGGGCCTGGGTGATGAAGCGCGCGTCGTGGTAGGCGAGGCCGATGCGGTCCTCGGCGTTGTTCTGGTAGTGCAGCGCGAACAGCACCTCGCCGAGGCCGCCGATCCGGGCCCAGCGGAAGAAGCTGGGCAGCTGCTCGTCGTAGACGTACGCGGCGTAGAGCGCGATGCGCCGCACCCGCGCCGGCTGCGCCAGCACCATCGCCAGGCTGACCGACGAGCCCCACGAGTGGCCGACGATCGAGACCTGGTCGACCCCGAGCTGATCGAGCAGGTGCCACACCAGCTCGGCCTCGGCCGCGGGCGAGTAGTCGCCGGGCGGGCGGCTGCTCCAGCCGAAGCCCTTCAGGTCGACCGCGATCACCCGGTGGTGCGCGGCCAGCGCGTCCTGGACCGGGCGCCACAGATCGATCGACGCGCCGTAGCCGTGGAGCATCACGACCGCCGGCCCCGAGCCGACCGCGCGGTAGTGCAGGTGCACGCCGTCGACGTCGGCGAACGTCGCGTCCGCGGGCGCGCCCGGCAGCGGACCGGCGTGGAACGACGGGCAGCCGGCGGCCGCCACGCCCACGGCCGCGGCCACGAGCGTGGCCCGCACGGTCACGGGATCAACCTCCAGACCTCGGCGGCGCTGGTGAACTCGCTCGCGGCCTCGTAGTCCTGCGAGCTGATCGTCGCGATCGTGCCGTAGCACTCGGCGGCGAACCCGAACGTGCGCTTGGTCGTGACGGCGACCCCGACGGTGCGGGTGAGGTCGGTCGCGATCCGCCGCACCGGGAACGGTCCGAACGGCGTGGTCATCGTGCCGACCGCGTCGACCCGGGCCTGGTAGCGCTCGGTGTAGAGGCTGGCCACGCCCAGCGCGACCCCGGTGACCGTGGTCGAGGTGGTCCACGCCGCCGACGGGCCCAGCGGCGTCGGCAGGAGCGGCACCGGTGGGGCGTAGCTCAGCTCGGTGCGCGTGACCCCGGCCTCGGGCGACACCACGCCCAGCAGCGCCAGGCCGCTGTCGTCGAGCCGCATCACGCCGAGCAGGTCGCTGTCGATCGACAGCCGGGCCGCGTAGCTGGCGGTCGGGAAGCTGGCGGCCCACCACGCGCCGGTCGGCGCGAGCAGCGTGGTCGAGACGTCCTGGTCGCCGGGCAGGGCGGCGGCGAGGGTCCAGGCGCGGTCGCCGCCCGCGCCTTGCTGGCCGGCGGTGTCGACGGTGACGTCGGTCGCGATGCGGAAGCGCGCGGTCTGGCCGGCCATCATCGGCAGCTCGGCGCGGGTCAGGGTGCCGTCGTGATCGGGCTGGCACCCGAGCGGGGCGTCCGGGCCGGGCGTGCCGTCGGTGCCGGCGTCGACGCCGTCGTCCGGCGCGCACGTGTGATCGGCGCGGCAGAAGCCCGACGGGCAGTCGCTGCCCAGGTCGCAGCGGTCGGGGTCGGAGCCGGCGCACGCGGTCACCAGGGCGGCGGCCAACAGGGTCACGAGATGGTGCTGTGCAGCAATCTTCTGCATGAGTGGGGCTCGATCGCGGGCCAAGCTACGCGCGGGCAGCCCCGGTGTCAACCGGAATATTGCATCGCAACAAAACGGTAGCTTGATCACCGGCCGTGGCCCGGATACGGTGCGCCCCGTGCCGCCTGTCCTGATCAAGAAGTACGGCAACCGCCGTCTGTACGACACCGGCGAGAGCCGCTACATCACCCAGGACGAGCTGGCGGCGGCGATCAAGCGCGGCGTCGACGTGCGCGTGGTCGACGCCAAGACCAACGAGGACCTGACCCAGGCCACGCTGGCGCAGCTCGTGCTCGAGAACGCCAACGCCGCCCGGGCGCTGCCGGTCGCGCTCCTGACCCAGCTGATCCGCCTCGACGACGACGCGCTGGTCGAGTTCTTTGGCCGCTACGTGACCTCGGCGCTCGAGATGTACCTGACCGCCAAGCGCGGCGTGCAGTCGCTGGCCCAGGCGTCGCCGCTGATGCGCGTGCCCCTGGGCGCCACCGACGCCCTGGCCCGGATGTGGATGCAGTCGCCGTTCGCCCAGGCCGGCGGCTTCGGCGGGTTCCCGGGCTTCCCGCCCGGCTTCGGCCCCGGCCCCAGCGCCCCCGCGCCGTCGGGGTACGAGCCCGAGCCGCCACCGCCGCCGCCGCCGCCGGTGGATCCGACCGATCAGCTCGCGGCGATGCGGCGCGAGCTCGACGAGCTCAAGAAGGCCATGCGCGGCGACGGCGTCGGCAAGCCCGGCGCGAAGCGCAAGCCGAAGCGTGACGCGTAGGCGCCGGAGTCGAGGTCGGCGTCGGCGACGCGGTCGGGGAACGGGGGCGCGTCGGCGTCGGCGTCGGCGCCGGCGCCGGCGTCGGAACCGGAGCCGGAGCCGGAGCCGGAGCCGGAGCCGGAGCCGGAATGCTGCGGAAGCGAGCAGAAATTCCGCACCGCATGCACTTCCCTTGAATATCGTATTTATTCAAATGGTTACGAAGCATGTCGCCGAGGCGAAATGTTGCACTGCACAAGATCGCCCTTGACCTCCCCCCGCGCCGTCCCTATGGTGGGCGCCACGGAGGAATGAAGATGAGCAAGCAAGCCGACACCGACACCAACACCACCAGCAACGCCACCGCCAGCACCGCCAGCAAGGCCAGGTCGCCGTTCGACTTCCCGTTCGCCATGCCGGCCATGCCCGACGTGTTCGCCCAGATGATGCGCGACCAGATCGCCCGCACCCAGGCGATGATGGGCGAGCTGGCCACCTACGAGGGCGTCGCGATCGCCCGGGCCCGCGTCGCCGTCGACGAGCTGGCGCGCCTCGCCGGCGACTCGATCTCCTACTTCGGCCAGCTCTCGAGCGAGTGGCGCAAGCTGTCGCTCGAGGCCGTGCAGCGCACCGCCGACGCGTTCGCGCCCAAGGCCTGAGCCGCGAGGGATCGATGACCCCGACGCCGATCGCCATCGCCCAGCGCCTGGTCCGTGACCTGGCCGCAATCGCCACCGACGCGGCCGCCGACGCCACCGGCGCCAGCGCCGCGCGGCCGGCGCCGGTCCTCATGCCGACCCCGAAGGACGTGATCGCCCGCGAGGGCACCGCGTCGCTGTACCGCTTCGTCGGCGCCGGCCCGCGCCGCGGCAAGCCGATCCTGCTGGTGCCGTCGCTCATCAACCAGTGGTACGTGCTCGACCTGCGCCCCGGCGCCAGCTTGATCGCGGCCCTGGTCGAGGCCGGCCTCGACGTGTTCTGCCTCGACTGGGGCGCGCCCGAGGACGAGGACCGCTACCGCACCTGGGACGACACCCTGGCGCGGCTCGACCGCATGGTGCGCCGCACGCTGCGCACCGCCGGCGCGACCTCGGTCGGCCTGCTCGGCTACTGCATGGGCGGCACGCTCGCCACGATCTACGCCGCGCTCCACCCGGCGCGCATCGCCGCGCTGGTCGACCTGGCCGGGCCGATCGACTTCGCCCAGGGCGGCCTGCTCCGGACGATGGTCGACCGCCGCTGGTTCGACGCCGACGCGATCGCCGACGCCGGCAACGTCTCACCCGAGCAGATGCAGTCGGGCTTCACCGCGCTGCGGCCGACGATCGAGCTGGCCAAGTGGGTGGGGATGCCCGAGCTGACGCTCGACCCGGTCGCGCACGCGGGCTTCCGCGCGCTCGACGCCTGGGCCAGCGACAACATCCCGTTCCCGGCCGCCGCCTACCGCACGTACATCGGCGAGCTGTACCAGGACAACCGCCTGGTCGCCGGCACCCACCGCGCGCTCGGCCGCGCGGTCAAGCTCGACGCGATCCGCTGCCCGACCGCGGTGATCGTCGCCGACCGCGACACGATCTGCCCGCCGGCGGCCGCGACCGCGCTGCTCGATCACGTCGCCACCAGCGACAAGACCACGCTGCGCGTGCCCGGCGGCCACGTCGGCGCCGTGGTCGGCGGCCGCGCCGCGCGCGAGCTGTACCCGGCCCTGGCCCGCTGGCTCGACGCCCGCCTGACGACGGCGTAAGGTCCGCGCACCAGCGCGGCGCCCTGCGCCAGCCACCCCTTTCCGACGAGAAATTCCATGAAGCTGTCCGATCTCAAGATCATCGTCACCGGCGCGGCCCAGGGCATGGGCGCGCACTTCGCGCGTCGCCTCGCCGAGGCTGGCGCCCAGGTCGCCGCCGGCGACGTCAAGGACGACGGCCTGGCCGCGCTGGCCGAGTCGTGCCAGGGCCTGCCCGGCAAGGTCCACGTCCGCAAGCTCGACGTGGCCAGCGAGGCCGACGTCGGCGGGTTCGTCGAGTGGGCCAACGGCGCGATGGGCGGCCTCAACGGCCTCATCAACAACGCCGGCATCCTGCGCGACGGCCTGCTCGTCAAGAAGGACCGCACCACCGGCGCGATCACCAAGATGACCAAGGAGCAGTGGGACGCGGTCATCGGCGTCAACCTGACCGGCGCGACCTACATGGTCCGCGACGTCGTGGCCAAGATGGTCGAGACCGAGCAGCGCCCGGGCGTGATCGTCAACATGTCGTCGGTGGCCCGCCACGGCAACCGCGGCCAGTCGAACTACTCGGCCGCCAAGGCCGCGCTCGCCGCCAACACCGTGACCTGGATGCGCGAGTTCGGTCAGTTCGGCATCCGCGTCGGCGCGGTCGCGCCGGGCATGATCGAGACCCCGATGACCCAGGGCATGAACCAGAAGGCGCGCGACGCGCTGGTGGCCAACATCCCGGTCGGCCGCATCGGCGTGCCCGAGGACATCTGGGTCGCGGTCAAGTTCGTGCTCGAGTGCGACTACTTCAACGGCCGCACCATCGACGTCGACGGCGGGCTGGTGATGTGACGCGCGCGGGCGTCGCGACGCCCGCCAGCCCGGGGTTTGGTGGGGCCGACGCCAGCGGGCAGGTGCCGGGGAACCGGCGCTCGGGCGACCCCGACGGCGCCTCCCAGGACGCGAACTCCCGCCGCGTGGGTCGGTGCTCGCCCGCAGCAGCTCCGGCGCTAGCGCGCGGCGGGCGCGGCGGCGGTGCCGCTGAACCCGCGGATCAGCTTGACCAGCTCTTCCACGACCGCCGGCTTGTCCTGCAGGTCGGTGGCGGCCGGCATCATCGAGTTCAGCCCGACCGCGGCGCCGCCGGCGACGATCGTCCGGGTCAGGTCGGCGTCGGTCACCGCGGCCTGCCAGGTCGCGTCGGTGTAGTCGCGCGGGCGCGGGTTCATCGACAGCGCCGCGGCGCCGTCGCCGCGACCGCCGACGCCGTGGCACATCGCGCACCGGCTGGCGAAGATCTTCCGGGCCTCGCTGGCCGGCGTCACCGCGACCGGCGCGGTCATCGAGCCGGCGGTCGGCGGGCGGGCCGCGATCGGCGCGACCGGCGGCGGCGCCGCGGCCGGCGGCGCGTCGCCCTTGCTCGAGCACGCGGCCACGAGCAGGGCGATCAGCAACAGCGTGCGTGCCATCATCGCGGTCACAGGATCCAGAACGGCTTGGCGCCCGCGAACAGCACCGTGTCCTGGCCGGCGTCGGCGTCGGTCAGGTGCAGCTCGATCATCACGCCCCGCTTGGTGGCGCCGTTGTGCGGGTGGTGCTCGGTGACCTCGCCCTCGAGGATCGACACGACCTTGCCGACGGCGCTGCAGCGCACCAGGCCCCACTTGCAGCGGTACAGGGTCGTGCCCGGGCGGGCGTTGCCGAGGTTCTCGTACGGGACGAACCCGACGACGACCTCGGCCGCGCGGGCCTTCAAGAAGTACGAGGTCGACAGCCGGGCGATCTGCGTCTTCTGGTCGGCGATCTGGCGATCGAGCGTGCGCGCGGCCAGCTCGGCCGCGACCCGGTCGTCGGCCGCGCCCTCGCGCTCGAGGATCGCGCGGTCGAGCTCGCGCCGCGCCGTCGCGGTCGCGGCCCCGTGGCCGGCCGCGGTGATGGCCGGGCCGACCTCATCCTCGAACGCCTGGCTCGCGGCGATCGTGCGATCGATCCGGGCCAGCTCGGACGCGGTGCGGGCGCGGTCGACCTCGAGCGTGGCCAGCCGCTCCTCGGCCACCGCCAGCTCGCGGGTCGCCAGGGCCACCTTGTCGTGGCGCGGCGACAGGATCACCGGCCGCACCCAGGTGTGGTCGAGGAAGTAGTAGAGGTTGACGACCACGTACGCGATCAGCCCGACCAGGATGATCGCGAGGGCCGCGATCCCGACGAGCTTGTACAGCTTCACGATCAGCGGCTGGAGCGCCAGGCGCAGCTTGGGGGCCCGCGACGCGGGGGTCGACATGACGCGCCATCTACCACAGCTGGGCCGCCGAGACGCGGATTTGCGAGGTCGAGCGTGTCGGCGCCGTCACAGCGCCAGGCGCGCCGCCAGGCCCAGGTCGCCGCCGCATTTGTGAGGCGTGTCGGCGCCGTCACAGCGCCAGGCGCAGGTCGCCGCCGCACTTGTGAGGCGCGTCGACGCCGTCACAGCGCCAGGCGCGCCGCCAGGCCCAGGCCGACGCCGCCGGTCGCGTCGACCAGCGCCTGGTATTGCCGCGCGGCCTCGCGATCCGGGCTCAGGCCGCGGATCGCGCGCAGCAGCGTGTTCTTGCGGGTGTGCTCGTGCGGGACGAACTCGAGCGCGGTGGCCTGGTAGCCGCGCGCGCGCAGGAGCAGCAGCCGCATCAGATCGGTGACGTGGGCGGCGGTCTCGCGGCGCAGGTGCGGCGCGCCCCACAGCGGCGCCAGCGCCCCGGCCGCGCCGGCGTCGGTCAGCGCGCGCCAGCCCTGGGCTAGCTCGGCCTGGCAGCACGGCGCCACGGCGATCAGCGCCGCGTCGAGCTCGACGCCCAGGGCGATCGCGGCGCAGGTCGCGGTGTCGCACGCGTGCAGGGCCACGACCGCGTGGATCGCGCCGTCCGGAAACGCCGCGGTCCAGGCGGCGGCGACGTCGGCCCGCGCGAGGTCGCCGGCGACGTAGCGCACGCGCTCGGTCAGGCCGATCGCGTCGACCCGGCGCTGGCTCTCGGCGATCACCGCGGCGTTGCGATCGACGCCGAGCACGTCGATGCGGTGCGCCCAGACGTGAGCGCCGCACCACGCGAGCACGGTCGTCAGGTACGAGCGGCCGCAGCCGGCGTCGACGATGCCGAGCGCCGGGTGGCGCGCGCGCAGCTCGGCCAGCGCCGGCGCCACGGTCGCGACCATGTGGTTGACCTGGAAGTACTTGCCGACCCGCTGCGGCGGGATCACGCCGTGATCGTCGGCGATGCCGAGGCCGCGCAGCAGCACCGCGCCCTCGGCCGGGCGCACGGCCACCGCCTTGCCGCGCAGGAACTCGTCGGTCCGCGTCGGCGTCCAGTGCGCGGCCGCGCGGGCCGCGACCGCCTGGGCCCAGTGATCGCGGGCGGTGGTCACAGCTCGGGCGGGGGCGGGCAGGCGCACGGGGCCGGCGCGGGCGGGCACGCGGTCGGGTTCACGTCGGTGATCAGCAGGGAGTCGAACCGGACCCGGGTGAACCGCGTGCGCAGGCCGACCCGGGTGCCCAGCCCGGTGCACGCGGTCGAGGTCGCCGTGGCGACCGACACCGGGACGATCTCGCCGAACCCGGAAAGGGCCGTGGTCGTGGCGCCGCCGGTGATCGCGACCAATGCGCCGCTGACCAGCGCGGCGCCGATCGGCACCGGCCCCGACGTGCTCGTGGCCGCGCCGTTGACCGTGCGCACCAGCGACAGGCTCGCGGGGGCGGCCGAGACCGGATCGGTCACCTCGACCAGGCACCCGTCGGGCAGCGGGTGGCTGGTGGGCGTGACGTGCAGCCACAGGCCGACGTTGTAGAAGTCGGGGTTGACGCCGGCGTCGTTGGCGGGCGGCATGGTCGTGAGCACGGTCGCGGCCACGCGCACCCGCGGCGCGGCGAAGGTGGCGGTGGTCACGAGCAGCGCGTCGCTGGTCGCGGCCGCGTCCTGGCGCAGGCCGTCGTCGGCGAACACCCACGCGCCGTTGTCGTGGCCGTTGGACGGCACGGTGTAGTGCGCCGCGCTCGTGCCCCTGAACGGATCGAACCAGGCGATGCACTGGCGCGCGGTCAGGTCGAGGTCGCAGGCGTCATCGAGGCCGTCGCCGTCGACGTTGGCCGGCGTGGTGACCGCGACGTTCGGGCAGCTGTCGCACAGATCGCCCAGCCGGTCGCCGTCGGTGTCGCGCTGCAGCCGGTTGGCCACGTCGGGACAGTTGTCGATGTCGTCGGGCACGGTGTCGCCGTCGCGGTCGTTGATCGCGGCGTCGCCGTCCGTCCCGTCGGGGCCGGCGCCGTCGCCGACCGCCCCGTCGTCGCCCCCGAGCGCGTCGACGAGGTGGACCTGATCGATCCCCAGCACCTGGTTGCAGCCCGCGCCGACCAGCGCAGACACCACCAGCATCGACAGCGGAGGACGGCGCACGACCCGCGCAGGATACCGCAGCCGCGGTCAGCTGACGCGCGTGACCGTGCCCTCGTGCTGCTTGTCGCCGACCGCCAGGTAGATCGTGCCGCCGGCCACCGACAGCTCCCAGGTGTTGTTGCGGTCGAGGGTCGCGGCGATCGCGTCGAGGAGCTCGGGCGCCAGCGCGTACAGCTCGATCGCGTCGGCCTTGTGGACCTTGCGCTCCTGCAGCTCGGCGGCGAGGCCGACCAGGTTGCGCCAGCCGTAGACCGCGACCCGGCGGCAGGCCTTGCTGGCCCGGTGCAGGCGGTCGGCGCTGGGCAGGCCGACCTCGATCCACGCCTGCAGGTCGCCGCGCAGGTCGCGCTGCCACAGCGCCGGCTCGTCGTCGACCGCGAGCCCGCGCGAGAAGTCGACGCCCTCGGCGTGCTCGAGCGCGCGCGCGAGCAGGCGCGCCACCAGGTAGCGCTCGCTCTCGGACGGGTGCTGGGCGACGCGCAGCGCCAGGGTCTCGTAGACGCCGCGGTCGCTGTCGGCGAGGGCGACGTCGAAGCGCCGCATGGTCGCGGTCAGGGCCATGGCCGATGGTAGCGCCCTCGGCGGCCAGGTATGGTGGCGGCCATGACGCGATCGGCGATCGACACGCGCGACGGCTGCGATCCGCCGCGGGTCGAGCAGCACCTCGTGGCGCGGCCCGGGGCCCCGGCCGGCAAGATGTTGATCTCGTCACCGATCGAGATCGACGCGCTGGTGCGGCGCATCCCCGAGGGCAAGGTGCTGGTGCTGGGCGCGCTGCGCGCCAGCCTGGCCCGGGCCCACCGCGCCGACTTCGCCGAGCCGACCACCACCGAGGCCTTCCTGCACGTCGTGGCCGAGGCCGCCGAGGAGGAGCGCGCGGCCGGCCGCGGCCCGCTGGCGCCGTACTGGCGGGTGGTGCACGACGACGGCGCGCTGATCGAGGCCTTGCCGGGCGGGTTCCCGGCCCAGGCCCGCCGGCTCGCCGCCGACGACGTGACCGTGCTGTTCCTCGGCAAGATCCCGCGGGTCACCGAGATCAGCCACTTCGCCTGGACGCCGCCGCCGCTGACCAAGAAGTCGATCGGCGCCGGCGCTAGCGCGCGTGTGGCCGCGCCGCCACGTCGACCACCGCGTCGATGAACGCCGCCGCCGCGGCCGCGCACGCCGCCAGGTCGCCGGGGCGCTCGCCGGTCAGCCACGCGCACGCGAAGTTGGTCTCGGTCGGCGGCGCCACGATCTTGACGGCGCGCACCGCCGCGGCCTTGAGCGCGGCGTCGAAGCCGAGCGTGGCCTCGAGCGGCGGCGCCACCAGGTAGGCCATGCACTCGCCGACCGCGAGGCCGCTCGCGCGCGCCAGGTAGTGCCCGAGCGAGCCGATCACGTGCGGGAACACGGTCACGCCGCGGGCGCCGTCGGCGTCGTAGAAGCACGCGTCGTGGGCCAGGCACGCGGCCAGCGCCGCCAGGCCGTCCTCGATCGACTGCGGCTCGGCCGCGGCGAGCACGCCCAGGATCTCGCCCGAGAGCTTGCCCGAGGCGTGGCCGGCGCCGGCGTAGAAGCTCCGCGCGAACACCACGTCGACCGCGGCGTGCTTGGTGGCCTCGTCGAGCGCGACGTAGAGCGCGTCGTCCTGATCGCACGTGACCAGGCCCAGCGAGGTGTGGCGCGCGGGGTCGGCGCCGTACGCGCGCAGCAGCGCCGGGTCGGCCCCGGGGATGCGCCGCACCGACAAGAGCGTCGGGACGATCGGCTCGAGCAGGCTCATCGGCCGCCCCCGCGCTCGACCAGCCGCTGCCGCACCTGCGGCGCGCGGTAGCCGCGCTCGATCACCGCGTCGACCTGGCCGAGATCGAGGCCGACGCCGCTCGTGCCCTGGGCGATCATCGCCTGGGCCAGGGCCGCGAGCCGCGGCGCCGCGTCCTCGGGCGGCGTGCCGCGCGCGTGCAGGTTGCTCATCATGTTGCGATCGCCGTCGGTCTTGCCCAGCGCCGGCGCGTGGACCAGGTACGCCGACAGGCCGTCGCCGGTGCCGAGCCCGGGCCGCTCGCCCAGCAAGATCATCGCGACCTTGGCGCCGACCTCCTGCCCGATCTCGTCCTCGAGCCAGACCCGCGCGAACCGCGCGCACACCGGCGCGCCGACCGTCAGCCCGCGCGCGCGCACCGCGTCGACGACCGCCTGGTACAGGGTCGGCCCGGCCTGCATGCACGCGCTGGCCGACAGGCCGTCGGCGAGGATCACCTGGACGTCGACGCCGGTGGGCGCGTGCGCGCGCAGGCGCTCGAGCGACTCGGCCGCCAGTCGACGTCCGAGATCCGGACGCAGCAGGAACTCGCGGTGATCGGCGACCCGGGTCTGGAGCGCCAGGAACCCGTGGTCGCGGGCCCAGCCGTCGGTGAGCTCGGCCGCGACCGCCTCGTGCGCGACCGCGAGCTCGGCCTGGAACTGCAGCACGACGTCGGTGGCGTAGCGGGTGCCGACGTGGCCGATGCCGAGCAGCGCGGTGGTGTGGTCGCTGCCGGCGCCCGGCGCCAGCGGCGGCCGCCGCGGCGCGTAGACCCGGGCCGGCGGCGCCACGACCGGCGGCAGGACGATCCGCGGCGGCATCGGATCGCTGGCGCCGCGGCGCGCGCGGACCTCGGCCACCAGCGCTCGGGTCAGGCTCCCGCTCATCGCACCACCGTCGCGTCGCCGAACCGCGGCCCGGGCGCGCCGTCCCGGGTGATGCCCTTGGCCTCGCACCACGCGTCGAACTCCGGCGTCGGGCGCTTGCCGAGCAGCCGGCGCACGCTCGGGATGTCGTGGAAGCTGGTCGACTGGTAGTTGAGCATGATGTCGTCGCCGACCGGCAGGCTCATGAGGTAGGTGCAGCCGGCCGCGGCCAGGAGCACCTTGGTGCTCTCGAGCTCGTCCTGGCTCATGCGCGCATGGTAGGTGAAGCACGCGTCACAGCCCATCGGCAGGCCCAGGAGCTTGCCCATGAAGTGGTCCTCGAGCGCGGCCCGGGTGATCTGGGGCCCGTCCTCGAGGTACTCGGGGCCGATGAAGCCGACGACGGTGTTGACCAGGAACGGCCGGTAGCGGCGGGCCAGGCCGTAGCAGCGGGCCTCGATCGTGAGCTGGTCGGCGCCGTGGTGGGCGGCGCTCGACAGGGCCGAGCCCTGGCCGGTCTCGAAGTACATGACGTTGGGCCCGGCCGCGGTGCCCTGGGCCTTCATCATCGCCCAGGCCTCGTCGAGCAGGGCCACCGACACGCCGAACGCGCGGTTGCCGGCCTCGGTCCCGGCCAGCGACTGGAACATCAGGTCCATCGGGCAGCCGAGCGCCAGCGCCTGCATCTGCACGGTCACGTGCGACAGCACGCAGTGCTGGGTCGGGATCGCGTGCTGCGTGCACAGCGCGTCGAGGGCGGTGAGGATCGCCGCGGTCGACGCCGGCGTGTCGGTGGCCGGGTTGACGCCGATGACCGCGTCGCCGCAGCCGTAGGCCAGGCCCTCGCGCGCCGACGCCAGGATGCCGTCGACGTCGTCGGTCGGGTGGTTGGGCTGGACCCGCGATGACAGCCGGCCGGCCAGGCCCAGCGTGTTGTTGGCGCGCACCACCACCTCGCACTTGGCCGCGACCGTCATCAGGTCGAGGTTCGACATCAGCTTGCACACCGACGCCGCCATCTCGGGCGTCAGCCCCGGCGCCACCGCGCGCAGGGTCGCGCCCGAGGTCGAGGTCTCGAGCAGCCACTCGCGGAACTGGCCGACCGTCAGGTGCGCGACCGCCTGGTAGGCCGCGGCGTCGAGATCGTCCTCGACCACCCGCGTGACCTCGTCGTCCTCGTACGGCACCACCGGGTTGGCCCGCAGCTCGGCCAGGGTGAGATCGGCCAGCGCCGCCCGGGCCGCGACCCGCTCGATCGCGCTGCGCGCCGAGACGCCGGCCAGATCGTCGCCGCTCTTGGGCGGGTTGGCGCGGCCGAGCAGCTCCTTCACCGACGCGAATCGGTAGCGGACCCCGCGGATGGTCGCAGCCAGCTCCACGCCGGTGACTGTACCGCGGCGCGCGGGTGGAATAGCCGCGGGGGGCTGCGCGTTGGGGGGCCATGCGCCTGGGGCTGGCCATCATCGCGGCGATCGGGGTCGCGGTCGTCATCGGCAGCGGGCGGTCGCCGGCGCCCCCGCGCGCGCGGGCCACGCCGCTCGAGCACGACGCCTACGTCTGGCAGCGGCGCTGGACCGGCGCGGTCCGGGCCGCGGTCGCCGGCGCGCCGGCCGAGCTCGACGCGCTGCGGGTGCTGACCGTCGAGGTCGAGGCCGATCGCGCGGTCTGGCCCGAGGTCGACGTCGCGGCGCTGGTGGCGTCGGCGCGCCCGGTGACCGCGGTGGTCCGGATCGCCGGCGCGCGCCTGCCCGAGCAGGTGCCGATGGCCGCGGTGCTGGCCCGGGTCGAGGCCTGGCGCGCCGCCGGGGTCGCGGTCGCCGGCGTCGAGATCGATCACGACTGCGCCAGCGCGGCCCTGCCGGCGTACGCGCGCTGGCTCGCGGCCAACCGGCCGCCGGCGCCGCTGCGGTTCTCGATCACCGCGCTGCCGGCCTGGGCCGACTGCCGGGCGGTGGCCGCGGTGGCCGCCGCCGTCGACGAGGTCGTCGTGCAGGTCCACACGGTCCGGGCCCCGGTCCTGTTCGATCTCCCGGCGGCCCGATCGGCGCTGGCGCGGTTCGCCGCGGTGGTGCCCGCGGCGTCGCTGCGGGTGGCGCTGCCGACCTACGACGCGATGATCGACGGCGCGCTCGCGCGCTCGCGCCCGACCGAGGTCGCGGCGTTCGTGCGCTGGCTCGAGCGCGGCGGCGGGCCGCCGGTCCGCGGCGTGGTCTGGTTCCGGCTGCCGGTCGAGGGCGACGCCCGGGCCTGGCCGACCGCGACCCTGGTGGCGGTGATCCGCGCCGCGCCGCTGCGCGCCGAGGTCGCCGCCGACGTGATCGCCACCGGGCCCGGGCGCTTCGATCTGGTGCTGCGCAACGCCGGCAACGTGCCGGCGCCGTGGCCCGCGCTCGCGCTGGGCGGCGGCGTCGACGGCGCCGAGCTGATCGGCGGCTACGTCGCGCGCGCGGACCGCCGCTTCAGCCCGCCGGCGCGCGACCTCGCGCCCGGCGCCACCACCGTCGTCGGCTGGGCGACGGGCAAGGACCTCACCCTCGATGCGCTCTGACACCCCTGGCTCACCTCGCTCGCTGATCGTCACCCTCAGCGCGCTGGCCGTGGCGGTCGCGGTCACGGCTCGGCCCGCGCGCGCGTGCGGCCCCGACTTCCCGACCGAGCTCCTCGCCGATCGCGGCGGCGCGATCGCCGGCCTGCCCGAGGGCATCTTCGTCGACGAGGCCGCGCTGCTGGTGCCGGCCCACGAGGCCTATCGCCCGCGGGCCGCCGACGCGCCGCCGCTGCCGCCGCCCGGCCTGCTCGAGCGCACGCTCTACGCCGAGGGCGCGCGCGCGTTCAACGCCGGCGAGCGCCGGGTCGCGCGGCGCTGGTTCCTGGCGGTGCTGGCGCTGCCGCCGCCGCTGCGTCGGCAGCTGTCGACCTCGGCCGCCTACAGCCTGGCCCGGCTCAACCTCGCCGGCACCGGCGTCGCCTACTACCGCGAGGTCCGCGCTCTGGTCGACCTCGGCTTCGTCGACCCCGACGGGCTCGCGGCCACCAGCCTGCGGCTCGAGGCCGTGCTCACCGACGATCTGATCGGCCAGATCGAGCTGTACGCACAGCACGCCGCGCTCGGCCACGCCGGCGCGGCCCGAGCGCTCCTGGACCTGGTGACCGACGGGCTGGCCGAGGGCCGCGAGCGCGAGCTCCTGGCGGCGCCGGTCGGGCAGCGGCTGGTGGCGGCCTACCTGTACGCGCGCAGCGACGAGCTGACCGAGGCGCAGCGGGCGCGGGTGTGGGAGGCGGTCGTGGCGACGCCGCAGCTCGACGGCGCCGATCGCCTGGCCGCGGCTGCGTACCGCGACGGCGCCTGGGCCCGGGCCGAGGCGCTGGCGGCGCGCGGGGCCGACTCGCCGATCAACCGCTGGGTCCGCGGCAAGCTCGCGGCTCGCGCCGGCGACGCCATCGCCGCCAGCGACCTGGTGTGCAGCGCCGCCGCCGCGCTGCCGACGACGACCGCGTGTCCGGACTTCCGGTGCGGCGTGTACCTGCCCCGCGATCGCGCCCACGCTGAGTGCGCGGTGCTGCAGCTCGCGGCCGATCGGCCGGTGGCGGCGATGGCCGCGGCCTGGGCGGCGCGCCACACCTACCGCGACGCGATCTTCCTGGCCGAGCGCGTGCTCACGCTCGACGAGCTGGGGCAGTTCGTCGCCGGCCTCCCGCCCGAGGCCGCCGCGCCCGCGGACGCCGATGACAGCGATGACAGCGATGACAGCGATGACAGCGATGACGAGGACGCGTACGACCTGTCCGCCGACTACGAGGTCGTGGACGCCGCGTCGCTGCGCGCGCTGTACGGCCGCCGGCTGATGCGGGTCGGTCGCTACGCCGCGGCGCTGCCGTGGCTGCCGTGGGACGAGCGCGTGAACGCCGCGGCCTACGCCCTCGACCGGGACCTGGCCGCGGGCACGGTCGATCCGATCGCCCGCGCCGCCGCGCTGTTCGCCGCGTCGAAGCTGGCGCGCACCCGCGGCATGGAGCTCCTCGGCACCGAGCACGGGCCCGACTGGGCGACGTGGGCCGGGGCGTACGACCTGACCGACTACGGCAGCTACGACCCCGACGATGATGCCGAGGCCGCCACCGATGACCCGGCTGACCCCGACGATGTTGATGACGCCGCCGCAGAGGCCGCCACGGCAGCGGCCGCCGCCGCCGAGGCCGCCGCCGCTAGGGGCGACGCCGAAGCGGACGTCGACGGCGCCCCCGCCGCCATCGCGCCGGCGCTGGCGATCGCGCAGGCCACCGCCGTCGAGCGGGCCCGGGTGCTCGGCAGCGCGCCGGCCCACGGCCAGCGCTACCACTACCGTCGGATCGCCCGCGATCTGGCGCGGGCCGCCGCCGAGCTGGTGCCCTACCGCAGCGACGCCCGCCGCGCGATCCAGTGCTGGGCTGACGGCTACGCGACCTTCGCCTTCCAGGGCTGCCCCGAGCCCGACTTCGCCGCCGCCCGCCACGCCCAGCTCACCTTCCGCGGTCAGCTCGAGCCGCGGCGCCACCCGCGCTGGATGCGCCGGATCGCCGCTCGGGTCCGGCACGCGCGCCGGGCGATGCCGTGGGCGACGCTCGCGACCCTGCTCGCCGCCGCGGCGGCGGTGATCGTGGCTCGCCGCGGGCTGCGCCGCCCGGCCGCGCGGCCCTGACCGGGTCAGCGATCCGCGGTCGGCGCGGACCAGCCGCTCAGCATGCCGTGGCGCCACAGCGCGCCGCCGGCGGCCGCGCCCATGACCAGCAGCGCCGACAGGCTCGGCGCGATGTTCGCGCGCCAGCCCTTGGCGAAGAACACCGCGTTGATCAGCATCGTCAGCGACACCGCGGCGCCCATGGCGTTGCCGAAGCCGAACAGCCCGAGGGCGAACCGCTCGATCTGCGGGAACGCGGCGTTGTTGGTGCGCGGCAGGCCGAGCAGCGCCAGCGGCGCGCCGATCGCGGCGCCCGACACGATCGTCGCGAGCGCGCTCTTGACCACGCCCGAGCCGCCCTTGAAGCCGCCCAGGATGAACGACACCAGCTGGAGCCCGCCCAGGACGATCATCATCGCGGCCGCGAGGATCAGCGACCACAGGATCAGCTTGGTGCCGAGCTGGGTGTCGCCCTTCGACGGCCGGTCCTCGCGCCGGTCCCAGAAGCACACGAACCAGTAGCCGAGGAACACGAAGAACGGCGCGAACACCAGCGCGCCCAGGCTCTCCATCGCACCGAACATCATGCCCATCGGTTCCATGCCGCCCTGCCTTTCGTCGAAGTCGCCCAGCTCTTGCTTCTTGCACGCCGCGCTCAAGAGCGCGATCGCCGCCACCGCGACGACGCGCCGGATGCCCCACGTCCGACCCCGAAGATCGAACCCGGAGCGAGGTCGTTGATCTCGCATCCCCAGACGCTACGCCTGAATCGCACGCCTGGGCGGTCGGCTGGCCATTTCCGGCAGGTCCCGCCGGAGCCCGCGCGGATCGGTCGCGAGGGCGCGGCCGATCTCGGTTACGCTGGGCTGTGCATCCGCCGCCCCTGACGCTGATCACCGCGGCCCTGGCGCTGATGGTCGCCGACCTCGACGCTCGGGCCGACGAGCCGCCGCCGCCGAAGCCGGCGCCCACGCCGAAGCCGCCGACGCCGCCCGGCCCGCCCGGGGTCTACTACCACGTCGAGCACATCAAGCCCGGCGCCAACCCGCACGAGCTCGGCACCGTCGATCTCACGCGCGGTGGGTGGAAGGCCCGGTACGGGGATCTCGACTGGGGCGTGGACACGGCGGTGCACCCGGGCAGCGGCCGCTTCGCGCTGTCGCTGGGCGTCGCCGGCGACGCGCGCACCGTGACGCTCGACGGCCACGCGCTGACCTTGACCTCGGACCAGCCGATCGTGCTCGCGATCGGCACCTTCGCGCACGGCGTCGACACGATCGTCCCGGGCGATCCGACCTGCGTGCCGATCAAGTGCTTCGAGAAGGCCTGGCGGTTCTCCGTCGACGGCTCGGTCCTGTACACGCTCGAGCTGCACCAGAGCACGACCAAGGTCCGCCGCGTCCCGCTGGCCGACCCGACCAAGGCGACGCTGGTGTTCGATCGCAAGCGGGTCCTCGCCGCCGAGCCCGCGCCGACGCCGGATCACCAGCGCTGGGCCTACGACGCCAAGGACGGCATCCACGTCGAGGCGATGCCGCCGGTCCCCGCGCCCGGCGTCACCAAGAAGCCGCGGCTGCCCAAGCTCGGCAAGGCGGTGGTCGCCCCCAAGCTGCTGGTCAGCGCGCCGATCGCGCTGCTCGAGAACACCGTCGCGGTGTTCCGGCGCGAGCCCACGGAGCAGCGCGAGGGCTACATCGAGCTCTACGACCTGACCACCCGCGCGCCGCGCCGGGTCTACACCTTCGCCGAACCCTTCGCGCTGTGGCAGGCCGGCTTCAAGACCAGCGCCGCGCACCGCAGCGTCCTGCTCGTGGCCGAGCGCAAGCTGCTCGCGGTGTCGATCGTCGACGGCGCGGTCCGGACCCTGGCCGACGACGCCAACGTGCTCTTCGACGTCTCGGCCGACGGCCGGTTCGCGCTGGTCGAGACCTCGGCCGCGGCGACGCCGAGCTCGCGCGAGGGCAACGCCACCAACCCGCTGGCGCTGACCGTCATCGAGATCGGCACCGGGCGTCGGGTCGCCAGCCAGCCGATCCCGGTCACCGGGACCGAGTGGGTCCGCACCGAAGAGGCGCGCTTCCTGTAAGCGCGCCAGGCGGATCCGGCCGCGGGTCGACGCGGCGCTGGCGCCAGGGCCTGGCCGATCCGGGCACGCCGTCGATGTGCGATGGCGCGGAGGAGGCGCTAGGCGGCCGGGCGCTCGGCCCGGGCCGACACCGACACCACCGCCGACGACGTGACCGCGTCGAGCATCGGCCGCGACACGACCGCGTCCGACAGCTCGTCGGCGGCGTCGTCGCGGCGACCGCGCGGCTCGGGCTCGGGCTCGGGCGACTCGTCCTCCTGGTGGTGGCGGGTCTCCCAGCTGCCCGAGTCGAGCGTGAACAGCGCCAGCGGCGTCATGATCGCGTAGATCACCGGTAGCACCAGCGCGATCGACACGAACCACAGCGGGTGGACGCGCTCGATCGGCAGCTTGCGCACCTTCCACCAGTAGCCCAGGCCGATGATGACGGTGACGATCACCTGGCGCAGCAGCATCGAGAACAGCTTGCCCTTGGCGATCGCGGTCAAGAGCAGGATCGGGTAGGCCAGCAGCATCGCGAACAGCGAGAAGTAGTGGACCGCGATCACCGGGTTGAGGCGCCACACGTGCGACAGCGCGCCGACGTAGTCGACGATGTTCGAGCGGCGCCAGCGCAGCTGCTGCGAGAAGTAGTCGCCGAGCTTGGTCGGCGCGCCGGTCCAGCACACCGCCTTGAGCGTCATCGTCGTCAGGTAGCCGGCCTTGACGATCTGCCGGGTCAGGAACCGATCCTCGCCGTACTTGATCGGCACGCCGCAGATCTCGCGGTGCTCGAGGATCGGGTGCAGCTCGACCAGGACCTCGCGCCGGTAGGCGGTCAGGCAGCCCGACAGGCACATGACCCGCCGGAACGCCCACTCGAGGTTCTTCAGGAAGTGGTACGAGAAGAAGTACTTGATCGTCTGCATCCGGGTGAGCCAGTTGTCACCCTTGTTGCGGACGTCGACCCAGCCGCCGACCGCGGCGATGTCGGGCCGGACGAACCGGGCCACGAGCTCGCGGACCGCGTCGTGCGCGACCACGACGTCGGAGTCGACCGAGACGATGATCTCGCGACCGCGACGCCAGCACCGCGCGGTTGATCGAGCGGCGCTTGCCGAGGTTGTGCTTGTTGCGCAGCACCCGCAGCCGGCCGCCGCTGGTCGCCGCGACGGCGCTGGCGTGGGCGAAGCTGTCGTCGGACGAGCAGTCGTCGATGACGACGATGTCGAGCTTGTCGGTCGGGTAGGCCAGCTCGAGCAGGCTGCCCAGGGTCCGCCGGATCTCGGCGCCCTCGTTGTACATCGGCACGACGACCGTGACCGTGGGCTGGTAGCCGTAGTCGGCCTCGTCGAACGCCTGCTTCTTGAGGAAGCGCAGCGCGACGCCGGCGATGAACCGGTTGAAGAACAGGACCGCGCCGAGCGCTTGCAGCAGGATCGCCAGGGCGTTGTTCAGCACCGGGCACCTCCCGCGGCGGCCCGCGCCGCCACCGCGCCGGTGCCGACCGGGACCACCAGCCGCCGCCGGACCATGTCGACCGTGGCGCCGTCGGCGCCGCGCGTGACGGTGATCGACACCGACGAGCCGGCCGACCCGCGCAGCCGCGCGATGATGTCGTCCATGGCCGCGGTCGCGACGTCGGCGCCGTCGACCTCGGTGATCACGTCGCCGACCACGAGCTTGCCCTCGGCCGGGCTGCCGGGCAGCACGGCCGTCACGAGCGCGCCGCTGGGCGCCGGCGCCACGACGATGCCGATGCCGTCGACCTGCCCGGCGCCGTCGACCGGCCGCAGCTCGATCTCGACCGGACGGCCGTCGGCCGCGGCGGTGGTGCTGGCCCACGCGGTGCCAAAGCCGGTCTTGACGACGACGATCGCGGCCGGGCCGGCGGCGACGTCGGGGATGACCCAGCGGCCCTTGGCGTCGGAGAACGTCGTGCGCCCGGCGATCGTGACCTGGGCGCCGCCGACCGGCTGGGCGCCGGTCTTGACCACGCCGCGCACCGGCACTGGCGCCGCCAGCGCGACCTCGACGGTGCGGGTCGCGCCGTCGTCGATCACGACCCGCGGCAGGTGCGTCGCGCCGGCGCCGGCGGCGGCGACGGTGAGGTCGTAGACGCCGGGTTCGAGGCTGGTCAGCGTGACCTGGCCGCCGTTGCCGCGGAACTGCCGCTCGCCCGGCGCGCGCGGGCTGCGCTCGCCGGTCGGCACGAAGCTGTCGATCGTGACGGCGACCTCGCCCTGGTGCGTGGGCACGGTCACGGTCAGCGCCCCGAACCGGCGCATGACGAAGGTCTCGTCGCCGTTCCACGTCGCGACCGTGCGCTCGAGGTAGCCGTCGGAGTGCTTGACCTTGACCAGGTACGGCTGGCCCGCGGGCGCGCCGACCTCGAAGCTGCCGTCGCCCAGCGAGGTGGTGTCGTAGACCGCGGTCGCGCTCAGGCGCACCCGGGCGCCGACCACCGGCGTGCCGTCGGCGGCGATCACCTTGCCGCGCAGCGCCACCGGCGGCGCGATCGTCAGCACCAGCGCGCGGGTCTCGCCGGAGTTGTACCACTGCGCGATCGCCGGCGAGAGATCGCCGTCCTTGCGGGCCTCGAGCCGCAGCCAGCCGGCCGGCGTGCGCGCGGTGAAGGCGCCGTCAGCGTCGCTCTCGAACTGCAGCCGATCGGTGGGGCCGCCGGGTGAGATCGTCGCCGCCGCCAGGATCTTCGCGCCGGCCACGGGCTGGCCGTCGCCGTCGACGACGCGGCCGTTGACCGTGACCGGATCGTTGAGCGTGATCGCGACCTCGATCCGATCGCCCGGGGCCAGCGCCGTCACGATGGCCACGCCCTGGGCCAGGCCGCGCAGCCCGCGCACCGTCAGGTCGCCGGGCACCGACACCAGCTCGAACCGGCCGGCGTCGTCGGCGATCGTCGACAGCGGCATCGCCGCCTCGAGCAGGCCGCGATCGGCCGCCGCGACCTCGATCGCGACCGTGGCGCCGGGCACCGCGGCGCCGCGGGGGTCGATCACGCGCCCCTTCACGATCGACGTCGGGTGGACCTCGAGGTCGCGGACCATGTCCTGCGCGGGCTCGATCGCCTCGGGGTACCCGACAGCTTTTTCGCTCCGGGCGTGCACTTTCCAACGGATCCCTGAGGCGACCTTGATCTCGTAGCGACCCGAACCGTCGGACATCGCAGTGTTCTCGCCGGAGTCGCTCATGAACGCGACCTCGGCATCAGCAACCGGCGTGCCGCCCGGCGCCAGGCGGACGACGCCGGTGATCGTCACCGGTGGGCCACCCTTGCGCATCGACAGACCCAGCGCGCCCGGGAGGTTCGCCAGGTTGGGCAGCGGGCGGCGTGGCCCCTGCTGCGCGCCGGCCTCGGCCCAGGGGTCGTGCTCGCCGTCGCCGTCGCGCCGCTGCTGGCCCTTGTGGCCTCGACCGCCACCGAGCAGGACGATGGCGACGACCACGACGGCGGTCGCCAGCGCGGCGAGGAGCAGGAGGCGGACCCTTCGTGAAGGAGATGCCAAGGGACGACTCGGGGCGAAGCTAGGGGGCGGCCTGGACGGGCCGCGTCAAATGCAATGTTCGCAAGCTATTACGACGCGCCCGGGAGCACAAGCAATCGTTGACAGCAACGAGGCGCCAGCGTGACGGGGGTACGTTCCTGCCTGCGACATCTGTCAACCTCTTGAAGTAACAGCGATTCAGTGGTCGCGGCGGTGGCGCTGGCGCGCCTGCACCTCGGGCGACTCGGCCACGGCCATGGCGATCAGACGCAGGCCCTCCCGGAAGTGGCTCAGGCCGATGCGCGTCAGCTCCGGGCTGGCCGCGCCGACGTCGGGGTAGCCGCGGCCGGCGGCGTCGGCCGCGACCTTGCCCCAGTTTGCGAACAGCCGGCCCCAGTCGCTCTCGAGCACCGCCCGGATCCGCTTCTCGCCCGTGAACGGGTACCAGTACAGGTCGTGGTAGGCGACCGAGGCCACGTACGCCCACGGCGCCAGCCAGGTCTTGAGCGACCACTCGATCGGCTTCTTGAGCGGGCCCCAGTAGATCTTGTGCTGCATGTTCGAGGCGAACGTCATCTTCTTGAACGGGCCCTCGAAGTGCCAGTTCTCGGCCGCGGCGTCGAGATCCCCCACCAGCTCGATCTCGCGCACGTCGCCGCAGCCGAGGCCGCGCTCGTGGGCCAGCCGCACGAACTTGATGTCCTTGAGCGGATCGAAGCCCATCAGCTTGGCCGCGACCGCGTCGATCGCGACCTGATCGGCCGACGCCAGGATCACGTTCTTGACGTGGGGCACCATGCAGCGCGGCCCGGGGCCGTCGCCGGCGAAGGTCCCGTCCATCACCGCGAACACGCCCTTGTGGATCTTCTGCTGGATCATCAGCAGGTCGACCAGGGTCTCGTGGATGACCGGGTGGGTCCAGTGCCGGTGCTCGTTGAGCAGCCCGCCGAACGCGTTCTTCATCGCGCCGGTCGTGGTCGTGAAGACGTGGGTCTTCACGGTCGGCAGGTGGATGATGTTCTCGCCGATGAAGCGCTTCGGGATCGAGAAGCCCTTCGGGTAGACCTCGTTGAGGCACAGGAAGTCCTTGGTCAGGTCGCCGACCGCGTCGCGGACGTTGATCCACTCCTCGCCCTCGTAGAGGTGGACGTTGCGCAGCCCGTGGGCCTCGACCACGTCGAGCTGCTTGTTCTCGCGCTCGCCGAGGTGCGCGTCGATCACGACCGTGCGGTTGTGGCAGGCGTGGATCAGGTCGGGGTCGTACCCGTCCTGCTTCATCGCCCGGATGACGCCCTCGAGCTGCCACGGCGTCGTCGACGACGCCGGGTAGAAGAAGTGCCAGCTGATGTTCACCTTGAGCGCGGTGTCCGCGTCCTTGGCGATGACGTCCTGGTACCCGGCCAGGTTCATCGCCCGGTGGTAGTCCGCGAGGACGGTGGCGGGAGTGGTGCGGAGGATGGCGACCTTGGCCTTGGCCATGGGTGCGCTTACCACGTTCCGGCGCGCGCGATCGACTCGAACACCCGCGCGCGCACGCTCACCTGGGTCGATCTCGATCCGCACCGCGTCGTGCGCGAGGTCGAGGCGCGGCGGCGCCGGCTCGATCGTGCAGGCGGCCGAGCCGCCGTCATCGGGGAGGGGTGTCGCCGACGTCGCTGGCGGCGCGGCGCCGGTGTCCGAGCGAACCGGCTGGGACGCCGTCAGGTCGCGCGCGGCCGCAGCCGGGCCCGGAGCTCGCGCTCGAGCAGCGCCGCGACCTCGGTGTGCAGCCGGCCGTAGTACCGCTGCGGCCGGTGGTACAGGAACACCGGCCGGGTCACGGTCGCGAACCGCGGATCGATCCGGACCGGGGCGCCGGTCGGGATCGTGTGCCGGGCCTTGACCGCGCGGCCGAGGCCGCAGGCCACGCCGAGCAGGATGCCGGCCTCGTCGTCGAGGAACGACCGCTGCCAGCGGCGCGGCCGGGCCCGGGCTGGCTGGTTGCCGAAGAACCACTCGGTCGCGCGATCGGCCGGGCTGGTGTCGAGGAACACGTCGGGCCGGGCCGGGCCGCGCGCGCGCTCGATGACGACGTACTCCTCGACGCCGACCGCGACCCGCACCAGGCTGGCGTGGGCCGGCTCGTCGTACGACACCGCGAAGTCGGCGGCGCCGCGGGCCACGGTGGCGGCGCGATCGTCGTCGTCGACGTGGCGCAGCTCGAGCTGGACGCCGGGGTGGGCGTGGAGGAACGGCGCCAGCGCCGGCACGATCACGTCGGGCACGACCGACGACAGCCCGGCGATCCGGATCGTGCCGCGGTGCGCGTCGCCGCTGGGCGCCAGCTCGGCCAGGAGCTCGTCCTCGAGGGCGCGCTGGGCCTGGACGAACCCGAGCAGGCGCTGACCGGCGTCGGTCAGCGTCAGCTGGCGCGGCCCGCGCACCACCAGCGCGGTGGCCAGGCGCAGCTCGAGCCCGGCGATCCGCCGCGACAGCGCCGGCTGGGTCAGGTGCAGCGCGCGCGCCGCGGCGGTGAAGCTGCCGGTGCGCACGACCGCGGCGAACGCGGCCAGCTGATCTTGCGACAGCGGATCCATCGGCCGAGCATGCCACTAATATGCGTTTGGTGCATGAGTCGATGATAAACATGCAATGGACGCATCGACGGCGGATCGCTACAGTGCCGGCATGTTCGCGCTGGTCATCCCCATCGGCCTCATCATCGGCGGCGGCGTCGCCTACCACCTGGCCATCCGCGCGGCGGCGGGCGCGTCGCCGTGGGCGGTGTTGACGCCCGCGTACGGCCTGGCGTTCCTGGTGTGCGCGGGGCTGTGGGCCCGGGCCGGCCACGCGCTGGCGGTGCCGGCGCGCGGCGTGCTCGCGGTCGCGGGCGTGCTGGCGCTGTCGCTGGTGGCGATCGAGGGCGGCTACTTCCTGGCCTATCGGTCGGGCTGGGCGATGAGCAACGCCACCGCGCTGACCAACACGGTGATCGTCGCCGCGCTCGCGGTGGTCGGCGTGGTCATGCTGGGCGAGCGCCTGAACGGCCTTCGCGCGATTGGTCTGGTCATCGCCGCGGTCGGCGTGTGGATGGTCGTGCGCGGGCAGCGCGGTTGACCACGGGCGGGTGCCGAGCCGGCCGCGCGCTGACGGTCGCGACGAGCGCGCCCGCGCCTCGAACGAGGGTGCGCACCGCGCCGCAGTCGTTGCGCCCCCCGTGGACCGCCTCGTCCCCCCTCCGCAGAACCTGCGCGGATGCCTCTCGCTCGTTGGGCCGGCCGCTTGCAGTCACGTCCGACATGCACGCGAGCTCGCCTGCCCACATCCTCCGCGGCGCCGTGGCGTGCGCGATCCGGGCGCCCAGCTCTCACAACACCCAGCCGTGGCGCTTCCGGCGTCGCGGCGAGGTCCTCGAGCTGTGGCTCGACCGCACCCGGCACCTCGAGATCGTCGACCCGCTGCGTCGGCAGCTGGTGATCAGCTGCGGCTGCGCGCTCTACAACGCCCGGGTCGCGATCCGCGCCGAGGGGTTCATCGACAAGGTCGTGCTGCAGCCGCGGCCCGACGAGCCCGACCTCGTGGCGGAGCTGCGGCTGGGGCTGCCGCGCGAGGCCACCAACGACGACCGCGATCTCGTGGCCGCGATCCCGCGGCGCCACACCAACCGGCGGCCGTTCCTCGACCGCCCGGTCGGGGCCGAGACCGCCGAGGTGCTGGCGCACGCGTCCCGGGCCGAGCGCACGCGCATGTTCCGGCTCTCGCCCCAGCGCAAGCAAGAGATGGCCGCGCTCGTGGCCGAGTGCGATCGCCGTCGGTTCGCCGACCCGGCCTATCGGGCCCAGGTCGGCGAGTGGCTGGTGCCGGGCGGGCGCCTGCGCAAGGACGGCATCCCGTTCGCCGAGAAGGAGTACGGCACCTCGACGTGGTTCGGGATGAAGCGCGCGCTGGCGACGCCGGGCCTGGGCGAGCACGTGGCCGCGCTCGAGGGCGCGCGGGTCATGGGCGCGCCGATGGTCGCGGTGCTCGCGACCCAGGCCGACGAGGACATCGACTGGATCGACTGCGGCCAGGCGCTCGAGGCCGTGCTCCTGCGCGCGACCCACCTGGGCCTGGCGGCCGCGTTCGTCGATCAGCTGCTCGAGTACGAGGACCTCCACGAGCAGGTCAAGGCGATGATCGGCACCGAGCTGATCCCACAGATGGTCGTGCGGCTCGGCTACACGCCGCCGCTCGAGCGCGTGGCGCCGCGGCGCGACCTCGCCGACGTGTTCGAGGAGCACGACTGACCAGGAGGGCTGCCCGGCGCAGGTCACCTCACCCCGCGGCGGTGATTCGATCGCGGGCGCGGGCGCTCGCCACGCCCCACCGACCTGGTCGAAGATCGCGGCATGGCCAGCCTCGCGCCCAACCCTGTGGTGGTCCCGATCATCGAGACGGCGCGGCTGCGCCTGCGCGGCCACCGCAAGGCAGACCTCGACGCGTGCTACGCGCTGTGGAGCGACCCCGACGTCGTGCGCCACATCGGCGGGGTCGCGTCGCCGAAGGACGCGGTCTGGATGCGCCTGGTGCAGTACGTCGGCCACTGGGCGCTCAACGGCTACGGCTACTGGCTGGTCGAGGACCGGGCCTCGGGGCGGTTCGTCGGCGAGGTCGGCGTCGCCGACTTCATGCGCGAGGTCGATCCGCCGATCGACGGCGTGCCCGAGGCCGGCTGGGTGATCTCGCCGTGGGCCCAGAACCGCGGCCACGCCACCGAGGCGCTCACGGCGGTGCTGGCGTGGGCCCACGACCACCTCGACGATCCCGAGATCGCCTGCTTGATCGATCCGGCCAACGCGCCGTCGCTGCGGGTCGCGGCGAAGGCCGACTTCCGCGAGGTCGCGCAGACCGCCTGGCGCGGGCACCCCAGCGTCGTGCTGCGGCGCCCGGCGCGGCGTGCGGTCGCGGCGCCGTGAAGTCCGCGCTGCGCTGGCTGCTGACGGTGGCGATGGTCGGGGCCGGCGCCAACCACTTCATCGCGCCCGCGACCTACGTCGGGATGATGCCGTCGGCGCTGCCGGCGCACCTCGCGCTGGTCTACGTCTCGGGCGTGGCCGAGATCGCGGGCGGGCTCGGGCTCATCCTGCCGGCCACCCGACGCCTGGCCGCGTGGGGCCTGGTGGCGCTCCTGCTCGCGGTGTTCCCGGCCAACGTCAACATGGCGATCAACCACCTGCCGCTGGGCGCGCGCGCGGTCCCGACCTGGGCGCTGTGGGCCCGGCTGCCGCTGCAGGCGCTGCTGATCGCGTGGGCCTGGTGGTACACGCGCCCGGCGCCGGCGCGCTGATCAGTCCTCGCCGTCGTCGTCGCCGTCGTCGCCGTCGTCCGTCATCCGACCCGCCCGAGAACACCCGCAGGGCGTCGTCGGGCACGCCGTACGCGCGCGCCGCCGGGAAGTCCTCGAGGCCCGAGGCGGTCCAGTTGCTGCGCCAGACCGAGGCCTGGTAGCGCGCGACGTCGTGGATGATCAGCAGATCGCGCACGAGGCCCATGAGGTTGGTGTTGGGATCGTCCGTGGCGCGCAGCGCGCCCAGGCCGCGCGCGTCGAAGTCGGCCGGGATGATCGCGGCCAGCTGGTCCGTGGTGGTGACGCCCATCAGCGCGAGCTCGTCGATGATCAGCGTGCGGCCGGCGTCGTCCGGGTACACCGGCTCGAGCGTGCCGTCGGCCACCGCCGCGGCGAACCGGTTCCGCAGGAACGCCTCGAGCGTGTCCGGCGACAGCGGCACCTCGACCGCCGGCGCCGCGGCCGCGGCCGCGCGGGCGCCGCTGCAGGAGGATCCGAGCACGAGGACCACGGCGAGGAGCGCGACGCGCAGCATGCGGCGATGGTAGCGCACCTGGTGCTACGATGATGCCCATGGAGCACCGAGGGGAGCTGCTGCAGGCGATCGCGTTCGCGGCCGCGCGCCACCGCGACCAGCGCCGCAAGGACGCCGAGGCGTCGCCGTACATCAACCACCCGATCGCGGTCGCGACCGCGCTGTGGCACGAGGGCGGCGTGCGCGACCAGCTGCCGCTGCTCGCCGCGATCCTGCACGACACGATCGAGGACACCGCCACGACCGCGGCCGAGCTGACCGCGGCGTTCGGCGCCGAGGTCGCCGCGGTCGTGGTCGAGGTCACCGACGACAAGTCGCTGCCCAAGGCCCGCCGCAAGGAGCTGCAGATCGAGCACGCGCCGCACCTGTCGCGCGCAGCCCGCCTGGTCAAGCTGGCCGACAAGCTGTGCAACCTGCGCGACATCATCGCCAGCCCGCCAGCGGCGTGGTCGGCCGAGCGCCGCGCCGAGTACGTAGGCTGGACCGCGGAGGTCGTCGCCGGCCTGCGCGGGGTGTGCCCGCCGCTCGAGGACGAGTTCGACGCCGCCCAGGCCCGGTGGGCCGCGCTCGGCGGAGCGTAGCCACGCGGGATCGAGATCGGGCCGCGCCGGATCACCGCCACGCGGGATCGAGATCGGGCCGCGCCGGATCACCGCCACGCGGGATCGAGATCGGGCCGCGCCGGATCACAGCCAGGCCGGATCCAGGTCGAGGAACGAGCGCTCGCCCGAGCGGCACAGCGCCGCGAGCTGTTCGACCCGGGGCAGCTCGGTCGCGAACCAGTACCGGGCGCACGCGAGCGTGACCTCGCGGTGCCCGGGATCGGCGTCGGGCTGCCGCGCCGACCGCTCGCGCACCGCCGCCGCCAGCTCGAGCCACTGCCACGCGATCGCGACGGTCGCGAACAGGTCGAGGTAGTCGGTGGCGTGGGCCAGCATCGCCTCGGGATCGCCGGCCAGGCCCTTGGCCGCGAGCGCGCCGGTCAGGGTCAGCGTCAGGTCGCGCGCCGCCCGCAGCGCCGCGCTCGAGCTCGAGTCGACGCCGGCCGCGTCGGCGCGGGCGCAGGTGCGCTCGACCTCCTCGGCCCAGGCCGCCAGCGCGGCGCCGCCGCGCGCGACCGCGCGCCGCCCCAGCAGATCGAGCGCCTGGATGCCGGTCGTGCCCTCGTGGATCGTGTTGAGCTTCTGATCGCGCAGCCACGCCTCGACCGGGTACTCGCTCGAGTAGCCGTAGCCGCCGTGGATCTGCACCGCCAGCGCGTTGGCCTCGAAGCCGCGCTCGGCGGGGAAGGTCTTGGCGATCGGCGTCAGCAGATCGAGCACGAGCCCGGCGCGCTCGCGGGCGCGCTCGTCGACGCCGTGGTGCGCGAGGTCGGCGTAGCGCGCGGTCCGGACCAGCAGCGCCAGGCCGCCGGTGACGATCGCGCGCTGGCGCAGGAGCATGCGCCGCACGTCGGCGTGGGCGGTGATCGCCACCGGCGGGGCGGCGGGATCCTTGGCCGCGAGCGGCCGCCCCTGGGGCCGCTCGCGCGCGTACGCGACGGCCTCGTGGTACGCGACCGAGGCCGTGGCGACGCCGTTGACGCCGACCATGATCCGGGCCTCGTTCATCATCTGGAACATGTAGCGGATGCCCTGGTGCGGCTCGCCCACCAGCCAGCCGCGACAGTCGTCGCGCTCGCCCAGCGCCAGCGCCAGGCTCGGCAGGCCCTTCCAGCCGATCTTGTGGATCATGCCGGTGACCGCGACGTCGTTGTCGACCAGCGCGTCGCCCTCGACCCGACGCCGCGGCACGCAGAACAACGACACGCCCTTGATCCCGGCCGGCGCGCCGGTGATCCGGGCCAGCGTCAGGTGGACGACGTTGTCGGTCAGGTCGTGGTCGCCGCCCGAGATGAAGATCTTGGCGCCGCGCAGCAGGTAGTGCCCGGCCGCGGTCGGCGTCGCGGTCGTGGCGACGTCGGCCAGGCTCGAGCCGGCCTGGGGCTCGGTCAGCGCCATCGTCCCGGTCCACGCGCCCGCGTACAGCTTCGGCATGTAGGTGGTGCGCAGGTGCTCGTCGCCGAACGCCTCGAGCAGGTGGGCGGCGCCCTGGGTCAGCCCGAGGTAGCCGTAGGCGCTGGCGTTGCCGGCCATCAGGTACGCGGTCGCCAGCGTGAAGACGCTCAGCGGCAGCTGCTGACCGCCGACCGCGGTCGGGCGCGGCGCGGCGATCAGATCGAGATCGCGCAGCTTGGCGAACAGGTCGTGGAGGCGCGGGTGCACGACGATCCGGCCGTCGACGAGCCGCGGCGGCTCCTCGTCGAGCGCGCGGTACGCCGGCAGGAGCTCGTCCTTCGCCAGCCGCCGGGCCGCGTCGATCACCGCGGCGAACGTGGCGCGGTCGTGATCGGCGAAGTACGGCAGCGCGGTCAGCGCCGGGAGATCGAACACCTCGTCGAACAGGAGCGCGATGTCGCGATCGTCGAAGAGCGGGTTGGCGGGCATGGCGGCAGTGTCGGCGGTGGCGCCCGCGGTGACAAGGCGCGGCGGTCAGCTCGCCAGCGCCGCGAGCGCCGCGGCCATCGCCCCGACCGCGACGACGACGCTGAGCGCGGCGGTCGGCTCGCCAGCGCCGCGAGCGCCGCGGCCACCGCCACGACCGCGACGACGACGCTGAGCGCGGCGGTCAGCTCGCCAGCGCCGCGAGCGCCGCGGCCATCGCCACGACCGCGGCGACGACGCTGAGCACGGCCAGCGCCTCGCCCGGCGGGCGCGGGCGCGCCTCGAGGATGCGGGTCAGCGCGACCGCCGACAGGACCAGGCCCAGCGGCGCCAGCGGGATCGCGAGCGCGGCGCCGACGATCGCCAGGCGCGGGACCCGCGGCGGCGGCGGCGCGGCCACCGGCGGCGGTCGCGGCACCTCGGGCGGGCGCGCGGCGTGGAGCGCGGCGAGCGCGCGCGGATCGTTGACCTGGAGCGTGCCGAGGACGGCGGGCCCGTAGACGGTGGCGCGGCCGGCGCCGGGCGGGCCCCAGGCGCCCGAGGCGCCGGAGGTCGAGGGAGGGGACAGGTCGGTGGCTCGCATGCCCCACCTATCGGCCGGTGTCGCCGACGGTTGCGTGCTCGTCGACGATCTCTCGCCCACGACGGCCGCCGGCGGCGGGGCACGTCCTCGACGACGGCACGCCGCTCGCCAGGCCGCCGGTGTCGTAGAACGGACGGGCGGCCTACGCCGGATCGCCGGGCTCGAGCTCGGCCCGGATGCGCTCGGCCAGGTAGGTCCAGCGGGCCCGGGCGGTGGCGTTGCCGACCGCCAGGGCGATCGCGCGGCGCGAGCCGACGACGACGACCAGGCGCTTGCCGCGGGTGACCGCGGTGTAGAGCAGCGAGCGCCCGAGCATGACGAAGTGCTGGTTGGACAAGGACAGCACCACCGCCGGGTACTCCGAGCCCTGGCTCTTGTGGATCGACACCGCGTAGGCGTGGACCAGCTGATCGAGCTCGTTGCGCTCGTAGTCGGCGGCCCGGCCGTCGCCGAAGGTCACCCGCACGCGCGCGCCCTCGGCCTCGATCGACTCGATCACGCCGATGTCGCCGTTGTAGACCGAGCGGTCGTAGTCGTTCTTCTGCTGCATCACCTTGTCGCCGGCGCGGAACGTGCGCTCGCCGCGGGTGATCACGACCGCGCCGTCCCTGGGCGGGTTGAGCTTGGCCTGCAGCGCGTTGTTGAGCGCGGTCGTGCCGAGCTCGCCGCGGTGCATCGGCACCAGCACCTGGATCTCGGTGGCCGGGTCGAGCCCGAACCGGGCCGGGATGCGCTCGGCCACCAGCTCGACGATCGTGGCCTGGGCCGCGGCCGGCTCGTCGCGGGCGATGAAGTAGAAGTCGCTGTCGCCGCTGGTCGCGAGGTCGGGGACCTCGCCGCGGTTGATCTGGTGGGCGCTGGTGACGATCTTCGAGGCCGCGGCCTGGCGGAAGATCTCGGTCAGGCGCACGACCGTGGCCGCGCCCGAGGCGATCACGTCAGCCAGGACCGCGCCGGCGCCGACCGACGGCAGCTGATCGATGTCGCCGACCAGCACCAGCTGCGCGGTCGGGCGCACCGCCACCGCCAGCGCCCGGAACAGCGCCAGGTCGACCATCGAGCACTCGTCGACGACGACCACGTCGGCGTCGAGCGGGTTGTCGCGGTCGCGCGCGAACGTGCCGAGCTGCGGCTGGTACTCGAGCAGCCGGTGCAGCGTCACGGCCTCGATCAGGGTCGACTCGGCCAGGCGCTTGGCGGCGCGCCCGGTCGGCGCCGCCAGCGCGATCGAGCGGCGGGCCCGGCCGGCCAGATCGACCACGGCCTTGACGATCGTGGTCTTGCCGACGCCGGGGCCGCCGGTGATGACGACGCACTTGTCGACGGCGGCGGCCGCGACCGCGGCCCGCTGCTGCGGCGCCAGCGCCAGGCCCGAGCCGACCTCGAACTGGGCGATCGCCGCCTCGACGTCGAGCACGGTCACGCGCGGCGGCGTCATCACCAGCTCGGCGAACGCGGCCGCGGCCGAGCTCTCGAGCGCGGTGATCTCGGCCAGCGCGACGCAGCGGCCGCGGTCGCCCAGGATCTCGCGCGTGGCCAGGCCGCGCTCGACCAGCGCGTCGAGCCGCGGCGGCACCAGCTCGCGCGCGACCGCGAGCAGCTCGACGGCGCGGTCGAGCAGCACGCCCTCGGGCACGTGGGCGTGGCCGTCCTCGACGTGCTCGCCCAGGACGTGGACCAGGCCGGCGTCGAGGCGATCGGGCGAGTCGCGGGCCAGGCCCAGGCGCTCGGCGATGCCGTCGGCGGTGCGGAAGCCGATGCCCCAGACCTCGATCGCCAGGCGGTACGGGTTCTCGCGGACGACCTTGATCGCGTCCTTGCCGTAGCGCTTGACGATGCGGGCCGCGAAGCCGATCGAGACGCCGTGCCCGAGCAGGAACACCATCACGTCCTGGACGTGGCGGTGGTCGGCGAACGCGGCGGCGATCTTGTGGGCGCGGTGCTTGCCGATGCCCTCGACCTCGGTGAGCCGATCGGGGCGGCTCTCGATCACCGCCAGCGTCTCCATCTTGAAGTGCGTGACCAGGCGCCGCGCCAGCTCGCCGCCGATGCCGGTGATGATGCCCGAGCCGAGGAACCGCTCGATGCCGGCCAGGGTCTCGGGCGTGCGGGTCACGTAGCCGACCAGCTTGAGCTGGCGCCCGAACTTCTTGTCGTCGACCCAGTGGCCGCGCACGGTCAGCGGCATGCCGGGCGGCAGCTCGGGCAGCTCGCCGACGATCGTGGCCTCGGCGCCGTCGGTGAGCAGCAGCCGGGCCACGGTCCACAGCGAGTCGGGGTTGCGGAACACCACCCGGCCCAGCTCGCCCTCGAGCGCCACCAGCTCAGGCTCGGCGGCGCCGGCGAACAGCCGGCCTTGCTCGCCGCTGGTGGAGTCGCGATCCGTGGCCACGCGCCACTATATCGTCCCGCTCGCGCCGCGGTTGCGTCGCGGCCCGCAGGTCACGCGGCCGGCGTCGGCGCGGGGCGGCGCTGGGCCACCATCACCGCGGCCAGGATCACCGCGACCCCCAGGTAGGCGCGCGGGCCGAGCTGGACCTCGGCCTCGAACAGCGCGTCGACCGCGAGCGCGATCACCGGGATCACGAAGCCGAGCACGTTGGCGGCCAGCAGGCTGACCCGCTCGAGCAGCCAGAAGTACGCGGCGAACCCGACCGCGGTGCCGGCCACGGCCAGGTAGACCAGCGCCATCGTGGCCTTGTGCGGCAGCGGCCACGGCATGCCCTGGTGGCCCGACGCCAGGGTCGCGATCCACAGGCAGGCGGCGGTGACGACGACGAAGACCGTCGTCGACGCCAGCGGGTGGATGCGGCCGCCGTGGCGCTTGATCACGACCGTGTAGAGCACCGAGACGATCACCGAGCCGATCACCAGCAGCACGCCGACGGCCTGGCCGGTCGACACCGCGAGCTGATCGGCGAAGATGATCGCGACGCCGGCCAGCGCGATCAGCGCGCCGATGACGTCGCTCGGCCGCACGGTCTCCATGCGCGTGAGCAGGAGCAAGGCGGCGATCACCAGCGGCTGGGTCCCCGACAGCACCGCCGCGAGGCCGCCGGGCACGTCGCGCTCGCCCAGGTAGATGAGCGCGTAGCCGACCGCGTTGAGCACGCCCGCGACCACCAGCCACGGCCACTGGGCCTTGCGCGGCCACGGCCGCGCGGTCCACGCCAGCGGCACCAGGATCGCGGCCGCCAGCGTGAAGCGCAGCGCCGCCGCGAGCATGGTCGGGAAGCCGTCGGGGCCGATCGTCACGCGGATCGCGTGCCAGGTGGTCCCCCAGATCAACGCCAGGGCCAGGTACGCGAGCGAGGTCTTGCGCGCGGTGGTCACGGCGTGGAGGTGCGCTTCTTCTTCGGCGCGCGCTTGGCCTCGCGGGCGGCCCGGGCCTCGTCGGGGGTGGTCGTGAACACCTTGCTCGGGTAGTCGCCGGGGCCCTTGACCGGCCCGCGGCCCATCATCATGTTCACCGACCGGGCCCAGCCCTCGTCGAGCCACGCGACGAACGTGCCCAGCGGCTGCGCGGTGTAGCGGTAGTCCTGGTTGGCGTTCGACGACTGCGTGTGCAGCGCGACCGACTTGTCATCGCGCGGCAGGCCGCGGATGTTGGCGCGGAACTGGTCGGTGTAGCTCCAGTACTCCTCGGCGTTGGACAGGTAGACCGTCCGCACCGGCAGGCCGACCTCGGTCATCGCGCGGCCGATGCCGGCCATGCCCTTGTCAGCGAGGAGATCGACCAGCAGCGGCCGCACGCAGCCGTTCTTGATCAGGTTGCGCACGAAGTCGTAGGTGGCCTGATCGGACAGGTAGGTCGGCACGCCGGCCAGGTTGTTGGTCAGCACGCGGATGCGGCGGCGCATGCGCGGCTGGCCCTGGCCGAGCACGTGGAGCAGGCGCTTGCGCTCGCGTCCCTCGGGCGCGAGCTGCGCGATGATGGCCTTGGCCGCGTCGGTGTGATCGCGCTGCCACATGGCCTTGTACTCGTCGGGCGTGGCCGAGGCGGCGATGAACGCCTGCTGCAGCTCGTGCATGCCGACGACCGCGTCGTCGTAGTCGACCGTCCACGCGAACTGCGGCCGGGCCCAGCCGATGTACAGGTAGGCCTGATCCGAGCCGATGCCGACGTAGCCGCCGCCGATGCCGTCGATGTACGACCGGAAGCGATCGGCGTGGCCCTCGTCGCTGACGTAGTAGTGCTGGCCGAACTTCTCGGGCCGGACGCCGTCGAGCAGCTCGGGCTTCTTGTCGGAGGTCGTGCCCCACAGGACGTCGCGCATGGCCTGGCTCGGCGGCGTGACGCTGCAGTCGGCCGGGAACACGTCGGCCGCCGGGGGCGGCGGCGCCGGCGGCACCGGCGGCAAGGCCGCGACCACGGGCGGGTCGGCCGCGGGTAGGTCGGGCGTCGGCTCGACCGGGGTCGGCGCCGGCGCGGGCGCGATCTCCTCGGCGCGCGGCGCCCGCCGGCCTCCGCAAGCGAGGACGGCGAGACACACGGCGAGCGCGGACAGCTTGGTCATCATCGGTGCAACGATGAGGGGGGCGGAAGGTATTCCGACGTGACGCACCGCGCGACCTGCCGGGACGCCGCAGGTTCGACTACCAGGCCCCGGCCGTCAAGTTTCGCCAGGGGCGATCACCAGGCGATGGGCCCGCCCGAGAGGTGCTCCCACCGGCGCCAGCGCTTGAACTCGCGTCGGGGGCGGACGCCGTCGGTGCGGCCGGGCAGCTCGCCCGGGTGGGGATCGAGCAGTGGACATGCCGGCGCGTCCCCGGCCAGCGCCAGCCGCCGGCTCGCGCGGGCCAGGCGAACCGGCCGGCCCGCTCGCGCCCCCGTCGTTGGCGTCGATCACCGCGGCCGTTCCGGGCGGACGGGAGGCGTCGGTCGACATCGTCCGAGGACGCCACGGCGGTCGGCCGGCGGTGTTAGGGTGCGCGCGCGTGCGCGTCCTCGCCTACGTCTATCCGGGCTGGCACCCGATCCCCGAGCGCGATCGGTCGTTCTACCCCGGCTTCACCGAGTGGGACCTGGTCTACGACTCGGCGCCGCGGTTCGAGGGCCACGTCCAGCCGCGGCTGCCGCTGTGGGGGCGCTACGACGATCGCGATCCGGTCGCGGTCGAGCGGCGGATCACGCTGTGCCGCGACCACGGCGTCGACGGCTGGGTCTACGGCTTCTTCTGGTGCCGCGGCAAGCGGGTGTTCCAGGACGCGCTCGACCTGGGGTTCCTGGGCGCACCGTCGGGCGGCGCCTACCCGTTCGCGCTGATGTGGGCCAACCGGATGCCGCGGCGGGTGCTGCCGGTGCGGCGCACCGACACGCCGGTGATCGAGGCCGATCGGCTGGTGCCGGCCGACGTCGACGACTTCGTCGCGTTCGTGCGCTACGTCGCCGAGCGCTACTTCGTGCGCGCCAACTACGTGCGCGTCGACGGGCGCGCGTACTTCTCGATCTTCGACGCGACCCACTTCGTCAAGGAGCTGGGCGTCGACGGCGCGCGCCTGGCGATCGCGCGGGCCCGGGCCATGCTCGCCGGCGCCGGGCTGCCGCCGATGTACCTGACCGCGATCGAGCCCAGCGCCGAGGTCATCGGCGCGGTCGCGGGCATCGGGTTCGACGCGGTCACCAACTACGTGTTCCTGCCCGACTGGAAGGGCGAGTTCCTGCAGGACTACGACGCGCGGGTGGCGATCCGCGCCGCCGAGTGGCCGACGATCGCCGCCCGGGCCGCGCTGCCGTACCACCCGGCGGTGACGCCCGGCTGGGACGCGTCGCCGCGGGGCGCCGACTTCGGGCCGGCGCGGCCCGACAAGTACCCGTGGGCGCCGGTCGTCGTCGGCGAGCACCCCGAGCGGTTCCGCGCGGCGGTGGCGCGGGCGGCGGCGTACGCGCGACGCACCGGGCGCCCGGCCGACGCGCAGCTGGTGTTCGTGGCGTCGCTCAACGAGTGGAGCGAGGGTCACTACCTCGAGCCCGACACCCGGTTCGGCACCGGGTGGATCGAGGCGGTGCGGGACGGGCGCGCGTGAAGGTCGAGCCCACCGCGCTCGCCGGCGTGCTCGTGCTCGAGCGCGCGGTCCACGCCGACGAGCGCGGCTGGTTGACCGAGCTGCACCGGGTCGAGCACCTCGCCGCGCTCGGCGTGCCGCCGTTCGTGCAGGAGAACCTGTCGGCGTCGCGGCGCGGCGTGGTGCGCGGGCTGCACTTCCAGCGCGCGATGCCTCAGGGCAAGCTGATCACCGTCGTCCACGGGGCGATCTACGACGTCGCGGTCGATCTGCGGCCCGACGAGCCGACGCTCGGCCGCTGGGTCGCGCTCGAGCTGACGGCGGCGGCGCCGCGGTCGCTGTGGATTCCGCCCGGGTGTGCCCACGGCTTCCAGGCGGCGACCGACGAGGCCGTGGTGCTGTACCAGCTCACCGCGCCGTACGCGGCCGCCGACGAGGGCGCGATCCGCTGGGACGATCCGACGCTGGCGATCCCGTGGCCGATCGCCCCGGCGATCGTGTCGGCGCGCGATCGCGCGGCGCCGGCGTGGCGCGCGCGCTGAGGCCCAGAGGGTCGCGCGCCTGGTCGCCTGGTCCACGCGGGCGTCGGGCGCGCCGCGCTCGGCGGCCTGGCCAGGGCCGGGTCGGTAGATCTAGGGGCACGCCCCGACTGGACCCCTACCTGAGACCACCTGAGACGGCACGCCAGGGCACGGTGCCTGACCGAAGATGCCGTCAAGCTTCGAGGACCACGTGCCGGGCGGTCACGGCAGGTTGCACGGGCCCGGGAACGGCGTCGTGAGGGCGCGGCGCCAGCGCACGCGGCCGCCGGACTCGCCGACCAGCTCGCGCGGCCCGTTCATCGTCGGCGCGGCCGCACCGGGCGGGTCGACGCGGACGGTCCAGCCCGCGGCGCGATAGCTGGCCGGGGGCGGGGTCAGGCCCGGGCGGACGAGCTGGCTGCCGCCGACCGCGCGCGCCGTGCAGCCATCGGCGGCGAGCGTGACGGTGAACGGCGTCGGCCCAGGCCGCCGCTCGCCCGGGTCGCGGTCGATGCCCGACGGCGCCTCCAGGAAGAACGCCGAGCCGTGGAGGCCGAAGTCGTCCTGGCGCCAGTCGACGCGGTCGCCGGCGCTCTCGGGCGGCGGCGCGCACTGATAACGGACGGCGCCGTCGGCGCGGCGCAGGACCGCCACGGCGCTGCCGCTGGTCACGACCAGGTCACCGTCGGCGAGCTGGCCGATCACCTCGCGCCAGGCCGGCGCCGACCAGCGCGCCTGCCCGGTCTTGACGTCGATGCCCTCGACGTGGGTGACCTGGCGGTAGCCGCAGATGCCCTCGAAGCGATCGAGCCAGGTCCACGGCACGACGCCGCCGTCGGCGGTGAGCGGCTCGACCCGCAGGGGGGCGCCGGTCGTGGCGGCGGTGGTGGTGGTGGTGGTGGTGGTGGTGGTGGTGGTCGCCGCGCCGTCGTCGAGCGTGTTGGCGTCCGGCGTGCCGGCGTCGGTCGTGGTGGTCGTGGTGGCCGCGGTGGTCGCGGTGGTCGCGGTGGTCGCGGTGGTCGCGGTCGCGGCGCGGGGGCGCGACGGCGCGGGGGCGGCGCAGGCGGTGACGGTCACGGTGACGAGTGCGGACAGGCGCTTCAGCATGGGGCCTCGCAGACGGCTCCGACTGTAACGCGCGGCCACGGCCGCGGCGCTACTCGACCCGGCGATCGCCGCCGTGGTACGCGAGCGGCGTGACGATCGTCATCGTCGGTGGCAGCGGGCAGCTCGGGCGCGCGCTGATGCGGTCCGGCGCGGCGGTCGGGCGGCCGATGGTCGGGCTCGACCGAGCGGCCCTCGACGTCACCGATCCCGACGAGATCGCGGCGGCGCTCGACGCCTACGCCCCGACCGCGGTGGTGAACGCGGCGGCCTACACCGCGGTCGATCGCGCCGAGGTCGACCGCCTGGCGGCGTTCGCGGTCAACGCGACCGGCGCCGGGCTGCTGGCGCGCGCGTGCGCGGCGCGCGGCGTGCGGCTGGTACACGTGTCGACTGATCACGTGTTCGACGGTCGCGCCGGGCGGCCGTACCGCGAGGACGATCCCGTGGCGCCGGTGAACGTCTACGGGGCCAGCAAGGCCGCGGGCGAGCGGGCGGTGCTGGCGGCCGGGGGCACGGTCGTGCGGACCTCGTGGTTGTTCGCGCCCGACGGCTGGGGCTTCGTGCCGGCGATCGTGCGGGCCGCGGTCGCGACGGCGCCGATCCGCGCCATCGCCGATCGCCACGGTCGGCCGACCTGCGTCGACGACCTCGCGCCGGCGCTCGTGGCGCTGCTCGACGCGCCGGCCGGCGTCTACCACTACGCCGGCGCCGGGGTGACCACCTGGCACGGCCTGGCGTGTGCGATCGTCGAGGCGCTCGGCGCGGACGCGACCGTCGAGCCGATCGCCGCCGCGGCGTGGCCGGCGCAGGCGCCCCGACCGGTGGCGGCGGTGCTCGACACCGCGCGGGTCGAGGCGCTGAGCGTGCCCGTGCCGTCGTGGCGCCCCGGCCTGGCGCGCGCAGTGGCCGCGCTGCGGGCCCGGGCCAGCGCGGAGTAGGGGCGGCCCATCGAGGCACGGCGGCGGTCAGGTCGCGGGAGCGAGCTTGCGCCGGCGCGTCGCGGTGCGGACCGGCGGTGCCAATGGCGCGCTCGGTGGGACCGTGGTGCGTCGATCCTCGCTGCGCGCGCGCCTGGGGCGGACCGCGGGGCCAGCGCCGGGCCCTCGTCGCGGACCCGGGCGCTGGCGGCGGCGTCGCCGGCCGACGCCAGCTTGAGCGCCACGCCGCGTCGGGTGACGTCGGTCCCGCTGGCGGGGGGCGAGATCGCGACCATCGCCGCTGACGCTGCGCGTGATGGCGGGCGCGGGCGTGGCTCGCGTAGGATGTGTGCGTGGAGCGCTTCGACGTGATCATCCTCGGCGGAGGCCTGCTCGGGTCGGCCACCGCCATGCACCTGGCCCAGCGCGGCGTGACGTCGATCGCCGTGCTCGACGTCGATCTCGGCGGGCGCTACTCGAGCTCCGAGCTCAACGCCGGTGGCGTGCGCGCGACCTGGCGCTCGGAGATGAACGTGGCCCTGGCGCTGCCGTCGATCGAGTTCTTCGAGAGCGTCAAGGACGAGATCGGCTTCGATCAGAAGGGCTACCTGTGGATGTACGACGAGGCGCACTGGCCGGCCGCGCTCGAGGCGATGGCGTGGCAGAACCAGCGCCACGGCCTGGGCGTGCGCGCGCTGACGCCCGACCAGATCACCGCGCACTGCCCGCACCTCGACACGCTCGACGGCGTCGCCGGAGCGACGTTCTCGCCGCGCGACGGCCTGCTGAACCCGAACCTGGTCAAGGAGCTGTACCGGCAGGAGGCGCGGCGGCTGTGTGGCGGCGGGCTGCGGCTCGACAACTACGCGTACGTCGCGGCGGTCGACCTCGATCCCGACAAGGTCCTGGTGCGCGTGCTGAAGTTCCAGGAGTTCTCGCCGGCCGGCGACGCCGCGATCAAGGCGATCCTGTGTGACGCGATGCCGCCCGACGACGCGGCGGTGGTGAACTACGTCGGCGACGTCGTGATCAACTGCACCGGCGCCTGGGCCCGGCGGGTCGCGCCGCTGTACGGGCACGCGGTGCCGGTGCGGCCGGTGCGGCGCCAGATCGCGATCGCGCACGCGCCCGAGGTCGACCTGCGCCCGTACGGGATGTTCGTCGATCCCAGCGGCGTGTACTTCCATCGCGAGTCGACGCACATCCTCGCCGGGTGGGCCGATCCGGCGGAGCCGTCCGAGTACACGTTCAACTACGACGGCGCCGAGTGGTTCGAGGAGCGCATCTGGCCGGCCCTGGCCGCGCGCATGTCCGGGTGCGCGCGCATGCGCCACCGGTCCGGCTGGAGCGGGCTGTACGAGTACACGCCCGACCTGTGCGGCATCATCGGCTTCGCGCCCGGCCACGATCGCGTCATCGAGGCGTTCGGCTTCACCGGCCGCGGCGCCATGCAGTCCTGGGCCGCCGGCCGCGCCGCCGCCGAGCTCGCCACCGCGCGCCGCTTCGAGACCGTCGACTGCACGCCGCTCCGGCCCACCCGCTTCGCCGAGGGCCAGCTCGTCAAGGAGAGCCTGCTGATCTGACCCTGCACCTCTCCGGGGTTGCTTTCTTGGCCCGGCGGCGGCGCTCCGCGACTTCGCGGCGCGTCCGTCGCGCTGAGCCGGCACCGGAGCGCGCGGGGCGGGTGGACCCGGCGCAGCGTCGCGGGCGCTACTTGCCGAGCTTGCGCTTGAGGGCGGCGAGCTCGGCGTCGATGGCGGCGTCGCGCTGCGCGGCGGCGGCGTCGCGCTGCGCGGCCTCGGCCTGGAGGCTGGCGAGGAGGTCGCGCGGCGGCGCCGGCCGCGGGATGGGCGTGCCGGTGCGCGAGGTGGGCAGCGGCGCGGGCTGCGGGACGGTGCGCGACCTGGGCGGCGCGGGCCGGGAGACGGACGCGCCGGTGCGCGGCGTGGGCGGCGGCGCGGCGGCGGCGTCGTCACGGTCGCGGAGGTCGAAGACCTCGCCGCAGGCGCCGCACCGGAACGCTTGATCGGTGGCGGCGGCGACGTCGACGAAGAACGCCCCGGCCGAGGTGGTCACGGCGACCTCGTGGAAGCGGGCGTGGACGTCGCACGCGGGGCAGCGCTCATCGAACGTGCGCCCGCCCGCGACCGCCTGGGTCCGGGTCTTGCCGTGGAACAGGAACCACATGCGGCGAGCGTACCGGAACCAGCGGCGAGCGGACCGGAACGAACGCGGCCGCGGTCACATCCGCTTGCGGCGCGGGGCGGCGCGCGGGATGAACGATGGCGTGCCGCGCCCGCTCCTGATCTTCATCGCCGTCGCGGTCGCCTGTCACCGCGGCTCCGCGCCGCCGCCGGTGGTCGCGCCGCCGCCGCCCGCGGTCGACGACGGCCCCGGCACGGTGATCGCGCCCGAGCCGCAGCGCACCGGCGACGCGGCCCGCGGCTGGACCCAGCTGACCAGCGCCAACTACGTCGGCTGCGGCGTCCCGCGCGCGCTGTTCGATCGCTTCGCCGGGGCGACGCCTGCGTGGCTGCGCCTGCCGGGCCGCACCGGCGCCGGCGCCGACCTGCCGTACGCGATGAACGAGGTCACCGGCGCTGGCGGCCGCGCGCTGGTCACGCCCAGCTGTCTGGCCTGCCACGCCGCGTACCTGCGCGGCGAGCTGGTGGTCGGCCTCGGCGATCCCCGCGCGAACTTCACCGGCGACACCAGCGGCCTCGGCCTCGCCGGCATGCTCATCACCGATCCCGCGGACCGCGCCGAGTGGAACAAGCTCTACGGCCGCTTTGCGCTCATCGCGCCCGCGATGCGCACGACGACCGTCGGCGCCAACCCCGCCGACCACATCGCGGCCGCGCTGTTCGCGCACCGCGACCCGAAAACACTGGCCTGGTCCGACGAGCCACGCCTGCCGATGCCCGACGCGCCGACGCCCGTGGACGTGCCGGCGTGGTGGCTGCTCAAGCGGAAGACGGCCATGTTCCACACCGGCGCCGGGCGCGGCGATCAGGCCCGCATCATGATGACCGCGTCGGTGCTGTGCGTCGACGACGTCGCGACCGCCCGCGCGATCGACGCCTGGTTCCCCGACATCCGCGCGTTCGTGACCAGCCTCGAGGCGCCGCGCTTCCCGGCGCCGGTCGACGCCGCCGAGGCCGCGCGCGGCCGCGTCGTGTTCGAGGACCGCTGCGCGCGCTGCCACGGCACCTACGGCCCCGACGGTGTCTACGCGACCCGCGTCGTCAGCGTCGCCGAGGTCGGCACCGACCCCGCGGTGGCCAGCCACGTCGGTCAGTTCGCGACCCCGTTCGTGGCCTGGTTCAACAGCTCCTTCTACGGCGAGCTGGCGCGGCTCGAGCCCGGCGACGGCTACGTCGCGCCGCCGCTCGACGGCGTCTGGGCGACCGCGCCGTACTTCCACAACGGCAGCGTCCCGACCCTGACCGCGGTCCTCGACAGCGCGCAGCGCCTGCCCCGCTTCACCATCGCCCGGGGCCGCGACGACTACGACCTCGCGCTGGTCGGCTGGCGCAGCACCGCGGTCGACGGCGCCACGTCGATCGACCCGACGTGGATCTGGGACACCGCGCGACCCGGCCACGGCAACGGCGGTCACACCTTCGGCGACGCGCCCCCCCCCCCCACCACCTTCGGCGACGCCGCTCGCGCCCGGCCAGCACGGTCGCGGTGGTCAGGATGGTGGCGCGCTGGAGCATGGGCCTGGGGATATGCGATCGAATTGGAGCATGTCAAACCAAAACGGCATCTGTGGCCATCAAGCGCTAATAAATGATTCGTTTGATGAACTAACTGTCGATCCGGGTGGCGACCGGCCCGGCGCGGGGCGCCGCCCTGCCGATCCGGGCGGCGACCGGCCCGGCGCGGGGCGCCGCCCGGCTTCCGTCCACGCGGCCGCGGTGGCACGATCACGCGATGCGAACGATCGTCGGGCTCACGCTGGTGACTGCGCTCCTCGGTGGCTGCGGCGGCGACGACGGCGGGGGCGGCGTCGTGATCGGCGGCGGCGGCCCCTACTTCCCGGCCGGGGCGTTCTGGGACCAGGACGTGTCCGCGGTGAGCCCGGCCGCGAACTCGTCGGCGATCATCACCGCGCTGCGCGACGCGGGCGGCTGGGGCAACGGCGACACGTTCCAGATCGACTTCTCGTTCGACGTGCTCGCGGTCGACGGCGCCAGCCCGGCCAAGCGCGACTTCACGCCGACCGGCGACTTCTTCGAGCCCGACTGCGATCAGGTGCCGGTGCCGGTGCCGGCCGGCGGCAACGTCGAGGGCGAGGCCGGCTACGAGTGCACCAGCGACGGCGACTGCCACCTGCTGGTGTGGGCGCCCGACGAGCACCGCCTGTACGAGATGTGGCGGGCCAACATCGTCGGCGGCCAGTTCGACGGCGGCTGCCTCGCGGCCTGGGACACCTCGCGCACCTACGGCCCCAGCGGCCGCGGCGAGCAGTGCACCAGCGCCGACGCCGCGGGCTTCCCGATCGCGCCGCTGCTGTTCACCGCCGACGAGGTCGCCGCGGGCGAGATCGATCACGCGATCCGCTTCATCCTGCCCAACAACCGCATCCGCCGCGGCTACGTGCGGCCGGCGACCCACGGCACCAACACCAGCGGCACCGGCGAGCTGCCGTACTACGGCGTCCACCTGCGCCTGCGCGCCGACTATCCGATCGCCTCGCTCCCGTCCGAGGGCGCGCGCGTGGTCGCCCGCGCGCTGCAGCGCTACGGCATGTACCACGCCGACGGCGGCAACATCGCGCTGACCGCGCAGAGCGACCGCTACACCACCGCGCAGTGGACGGGGCTGCTCGAGCCGCGCGACCTCGCCGCGCTCACCGTCGAGGACTTCGACGTGATCGACCACGGGCCGCCGATCGAGCTCACGCTCGACTGCGTCCGCAACTGATCAGCGCGAGCGGCGCGCGAGCAAGAGCACGCCGTCATCGATCAGCGCGTCGCCGCGGATCCGGGCCGCGATCAGCGGCGCGGTCGCGGCGGCCATCGCCGCCAAGCGCGGGTGCCCGGCGAAGTGCAGGCGGGCCAGCTCGTCGGCGACGGTTGGCGCCTCGGCGACCCGCGCCCGCACCGGCGCGCGCACCCGCGACAGCTCGACCGCGAACCCGGCGGCCCCCAGCACCTCGGCCGCGAGCGCCAGCAGCCAGCCGTGGTGGGCCAGCGGCGCGCCGGCGACCGCCGCCTCGGCGTTGTAGATCGCGACCAGGTCGTTGTCGGGCGCGGCCTGGACGATCGCGACGCGCTGGCGGGCCACCCGCGCCAGCTCGACGACCGCCCGCGCGGGTTCGTCGCAGTACTGCAGGACCCAGGTGGCGATCGCCGCGTCCACGGCGCCGTCGGGCAGCGGCACCGCCTCGGCCCGCCCCGCGATCGCCTGCAGGCCCGCGGGCACGTGCGCGCGTTGCTCCGCGCTGGGCTCGACGATCGTCACCGGCGCGACCCGCGCGGCGATGGCCTGGGTCAGGAGGCCGGTGCCGCCGCCGACGTCGACGACGCTGGTCGCGCCGGCGAGCTTGGCGCACAGGAGCTCGATCTCGTCGTCGGGCTCGAGCCGCGCGGCCAGCTGGCGCCACGCCGCGGGATCGAGGCGCTCGGGCCCCAGAACCGCGCCGGCCAGGGCACGGTCGACGCGCACAGCGGGTGCTCGCGCCAGGTCGACATGGCGGCAGCCTACGTCAGCTCGGAGGCGTGCGGCGCTTGCTCGGTGCGCGCTGCGGTCGGATAGTCACCCGATGTTGAGTCCACGAGCGTGCGTGTGGCGGTCGGGGCTGCTGATCGCGGCGACGGCCTGCGGCGGCGGCCCCGACGCGATCGACGCCGGCGGGGACGCGACCACCGTCGATGGCGCGGCGCTCGACGCGCCCAGCGCCGACGCCGCGACGCCGGACGCGGCGTTGCTCGACGCGCCCGTCGCCGATGCGGTCGCGGACGCCGCGCTGCTCGACGCGCCCACCACCGACGCCACGACGCCGGACGCCGCGCTGCTCGACGCGCCCCCCACCGACGCCACGGCGCCGGACGCCGCGCTGCTCGACGCGCCCACCACCGACGCGCCCACCACCGACGCCGCGAGCATCGACGCCGCGACGACCGACGCGCCCGTCACCGACGCCGCGCCGCTCGACGCATCGGCGCCGCCGTGCAGCAACGGCCCCGGCCGCACGGTCTGGCGCCTGTCGTGGCCATCCGGCCAGGGCGGCTACGCCCGCGTCGACGCCTGGGCCGCGGCCTGCGCGTACTCGCTCGCCGACGCCGCGTGCTCGCTGTCGGGCGAGCCGCACAACTACGCCTCGTTCGGTCCCGGCGTGGTCTTCAACAGCTCGACCGACTACTTCCGCGTGCGCTTCAGCGTCGCCGGCCTGAGCTTCACGACCGCGACGCTGTACCTGTCGGCCCACGCCGACGGCGGCGGCCTGCCGCGCCTGGCCGTGCAGTCGCAGCTCCACGGCGAGTACCTGTTCCAGCCGACCGTGCCGATCAGCACCCACCGGCTCTACGCGATCGACTGGTCGTCGTACCTCGCGCCCACCGACGCGCCCAGCCTCACCGCGGTCACGCTGCGGCCGATGCCGGTCGGGGTCGCGGTGTCGCAGCTCGAGCTGTGCGTGCAGTGAGCCCGCGGATCGGTCAGGTCGGGTTCACGCCCAGGATCGAGCGCGCGATGATGCGGCGCTGGATCTGACCGGTGCCCTCGAAGATGTCGTAGATCTTCGCGTCGCGGTACCACTTCTCGACCGGGTGGTCGGGCTCGAGCGCCTCCTCGCCGAGCAAGGTCAGCGCCCGCGCGGTCACCGACTGCGCGACCTTGGCGCCGTAGGCCTTGGCGATCGACGCCATGCGCACGTTGTCCTGGCCGTAGTCGGCCATCCACGCCGCCTTGTGGACCAGCGCCCGCGCCGCCTGGATCTCCATCTCCATCTCGGCCAGCTCGAACGCGACGTGCTGGTGCTGCTTGAGCGCGGTGCCGTGGATCGTGCCGCCCTCGACCCGCTCGACCAGGTAGTCGAACGCGGCCCGCGCGATGCCGACCGCCTGGGCCCCGACCATCGGCCGGGTCGAGTCGAGCATCTTCTTGGTGTCGCCGAGGCCGGCGCTCGACGCGCCGATGCCCAGCATCATGTCCTTGTGCACGCGGCAGTCCTCGAAGTGGACCTGGGCGGTCTCCGAGGCGCGGATGCCGAGCTTGTGCTCCTTGCGGCCCGGGATCAGGCCCGGCGTGCCGCGCCCGACCAGGAAGCCGCGCACGCCGGCGCGGCCGGCCGCGGGATCGGTCTGGGCCCACACCACGAACGCGGCGGCCGACTGGCCGTTGGTGATCCACTGCTTGTGGCCGTTGATGACGTAGTGATCGCCGTCGACGCGCGCGGTCGTGGCCAGGCCCGAGATGTCCGAGCCGGTCGACGGCTCCGACAGCGCCATCGCCGCGACCTTGATGTGGCCGTGCTCGTCGTCGCCCTTGAGCAGGCGCCGGAACTCCTGCTTCTGCTCGTCGGTGCCCATGCGCGCGACCGGCGACGCCGCCAGGCCGCTGCCGCCGATCGCCAGGCACACGCCGGCGCAGCCGTAGGCGAGCTCCTCGGAGCCGACCACGCCCAGGCGCGACTGGCTCTTGGGCTTGCCGGCGCCGTCGTCGTCGTCCTTGCCGGTCAGGGCCTTGCGCCCGTCGACGACCGCGGTCTGGGTCATGCCGAAGGCCTGGGCCTGCTTCATCAGCGCCCACGGCATCGACTCGTCGCGATCGTGCTTCATCGCGACCGGGCGGATGTACTGCTTCGCGAACGCGCCCAGCATCTGGCGCACACCGGCGAGCATCGCGTTGTCGTGGAAGATGTCCATGGTCAGGCGCCTCCGGTGCGGTCGGGGTCGGCGAGCACGCGATCGAAGCGCTCGTCGCCGACGAGCTGCTCGTAGGGGCGGGCGTCGCGCATGAGCTTCTCGACCGGGTAGTCGTTGACGAAGCCGTAGCCGCCGTAGATCTGGACGGCGTCGATCGTGGCCTGGCGGACCGCGGCGCCGGCGACCACGCGCGCGCGGCTGGCGGCGTCGGCGGCCGCGGCGATCGACGGCGCGTCGGCGGCGCGATCGCACAGCCACGCGGCGTGCAGCGCCATCAGCCGGGCCGAGGTCGCGGCGGTGACCGCGTCGTCGCGCAGGCCGATCAGCGCCTCGAACTGACCGATCGGCTGGCCGAACTGGACGCGCTCGCGGGCGTAGTGGCGCGCGTGCTCCATCGCCGACACCGCGACCCCGGCGGCGCGGGCCGCGAGCGACGTCCGGTACCAGGCCAGCACCAGCGCCGCCGCGTCGCCGCCGCGCGCGAGCACGTGGCTGGCCGGCACCGGCGCGGCCTCGAGCGTCAGCGTGCCCCACGCCGCCGCGCGCCACGCCGACGGTGCCTGCGCGACCACGCGCTGGCCCGCGGTGGCGATCAACAGCACGAGCGGCGCGCCGTCGTGCGTCGCGCACAGGAGCACGTGGCTGGCGCGGCCCAGCGCCGGCAGCGGGCCGACCTTGCCGGTCACGCGCACGCCGTCGCCGTCGGCGGCGATCGTCAGCGTGCCGCGGGCGTCGCGGCCGGTCGTCGCCAGGCCGCCGTCGGCGAGGCTGGCGAACAGCTCGGCCTGGGCGGCGTCGCTGCCCCAGCGGCCGACCGCCAGC